>JAVHWE010000091.1:0-2832 GCA_032160285.1 Micromonosporaceae bacterium
TGGTTCTCGTGATCGGTTCCGGGGCGCGGGTGTACCGGGAGTACCTGTTGTCCTCTGCGGCCAGCCGGCGTCCGCTGTGGCTGCTCGACGGTGCGCCGCCGACCTGGCAGGCGCCCTACGTCGAACGCTTCTCCGTGGTGGCCCTGCTCGACCGCGACCGGCTGGTCCCCGACCAGCAGCTCATGATCAAAACTGCCCGGCAGGTGGCGGCCGAACGTGCCGTCGCCGGTGTGTTCACCTACGACGAGACGCTGGCGGTCACCGCCGCGCACATCGCCGACGCGCTCGGCCTGCCCGGCCTGTCCGTCGACGGCGTGGAGAACTGCCGCAACAAGCACCGTACCCGGCAGGTGCTGACGGCCGCCGGACTGCCGCAGCCCCGCTTCGCGTTCGTCACCTCGCTGCCCGAGGCAACCGCCGCCGCCGTGGAGTTCGGCTATCCGGTGGTGGTCAAGCCACGCGGTGCGGGCGCGAGCATCGGCGTGGTGCTGGTGGCCGATCCGGCCGCGATGGCGACCGCGTTCGTTGTGGCGGAGACCGCCAGCCACGGCGGTGCGTTCGCGTACGACGGTGGCGTCCTGGTGGAGGAGTACCTGACCGGTCCCGAGATCAGCGTCGACGGCGCGGTACACGGTGGCGTCTACGAACCGTTCGTCCTGGCCCGCAAGCGCACCGGCTTCCCGCCGTACTTCGAGGAGACCGGCCACACCGTCACCGCCGACGACACGTTGCTGGCCGACGCCGAGGTTCGACGGGTGCTCGTCGCGGCCCATCGGGCGGTCGGCGTGCGTGACGGCGTCACCCACACCGAGATCCGGCTCACCGACCGCGGGCCGGCCATCATCGAGATCAACGCGCGGCTCGGCGGCGACCTCATCCCGTATTTGGGGCTGCTGGCGACCGGTATCGACCCGGCGCGAGTGGCGCTCGACGTAGCCACCGGCGTGTCACCCGACCTCACCCGGGCCGACCGTGAGACGGTCGGCATCCGGTTCTGCTACCCGCCGGTCGACGGTCGCGTCGTCGGCATCCGGCTGCCCGTGCCGGGCGAGGTACCCGGTCTGGAGTCCGCCCGGCCGATGGTCGAGCCCGGTACCGTGGTGCGCCTGCCGCCGCGGGCGTTCCTGAGCCGCTTCGCCTACGTCATCTGCCGGGCCGACTCGCGGCGGGCGTGCGACGCCGCGCTGGACGCGGCGGCCGGGCTCGCCGAGGTGGACGTCGAGCCCGTCGCGGACTGACAACCGGGAAGCTCCGACCGGTCCGATGGTGGGTTGCCGCTTCCGTTCGTTAGTACACGATTCGTGACGTCGCACCGGTCCGGGCGTCGCGGGACCTGCGGAGGTCCCGGGTGATGTTGACCCGCTTGAGCCAGCGGTCCCGCCCGTCGAAGCTCGCCGTGAACGGCTGCCGCCCGTGTACCGCGCGGTAGTTGTCGACGAACATGATGTCGCCAGGCCCGAGGACCACCCCGCACAGGCGCTTGTCGACCTCGGCCATAAACACATCGAGCGCCGCGGCTGCCGTCGGGTCGTCGATGTCGCGGTCGATCGCGTCGGCGTCCAGCCGGACGTAGGGCGATGCGGGATCACCGAACAGCACGGCGACCTTCCGCGGGTACCGGCGCATCTGCTCGATGCGGGCGTAACCACGGGCCAGCGCGGCCTCGCTGCCGGGCACGACGGCGGATCCGGGGTGGCGATTGCCCGGCAGGTGCGCCTCGTCCGGCTGGAAGACGAAGTGCGGCTCGAAGAGGACCTTCGACACGTCGTCGGCGATGGACACGTCCGCCATGCACGCGACGGTGGTCTCGGTCCGGTCGGGGTTGCGCATGCACATCAGGCCGATGTAATCGGCCCGGTACGGGTGGAAGGCGTCCTCGGTGTGCCACAGCAACAGCGAGGCGCTGCCGGAGTTGATCTGACGGTCCTCGTGCCCCTTGATCGGCACCACCTCGTTGACCAGCCGCCCGCCTTGCTGGCT
Organism: Micromonosporaceae bacterium; assembly: GCA_032160285.1. GTDB lineage: Bacteria > Actinomycetota > Actinomycetes > Mycobacteriales > Micromonosporaceae > Planosporangium. The sequence continues at coordinate 1,981 of JAVHWE010000091.1, forward strand.
GGACCAGGAGAACACCTCACCGAACAGTGTCGCGCACAGGACGAAGTAGAACTCCTCCCGTACGGTCCTGTTCTGGGTCATGGTGTCGGCCCAGTGCAGCGGCGTGTCCCCGATCTGCTCGTCGTCCACGGCGAAGCCGCTGATCCGGCATGCCCCGGCCGACTCGGTCAGGCGCATCCCGGCGGCTGTCGCGCGCAGCCGCTCGGGCAGGCGCTGCGCGTACCGGCCCACCCGCGCAAGGAAACGGTCGTCGTTGGCGTCCGGATAGGTGGCGGCCAGGTCCGCGATGACCGCATCGATCTCCTGGCATTCGCCCGAACTCAGGTAGATGTCCAGCATGACGTTGCTCCATTTCGGTCGGCTGCGACGCTTTCGACCTCCGTAAGCGTCGGCGCGATCGCGGGTACGCGCGTCGTGGCCAGAGCGCGATGCCGGCCCGGTCGACGGGCATGTCGTGACCATGTCCCTTGCCATTGAAACCGCACGCGGCGTTGACCGGAAGCGCAGCGGCGTTCGAACATTCAATGCCCGGTACCGTGTCACATGCCTGACAATGGCCGTCCTGTTTGGACGCCCCGATGCGTTTCGCGTCGTGGTCCGCCCGCTGTGACGAGGTAGGACGCGGACGGCGTTGATTGGTTCGGGCAATCCGCGGTACCGGTCAATTCCGCCGTGGGTTCTAGTGATCGGGATGAACGCACCGGGACTTCCGAAGGTCAATCCCGAGCACTTCCAACGACGGCGGAGCACACTGTGGTGAACCATGATGTCGAGCTACTGGCAATCGGAGCCGGACCGTCGAATCTGGCACTCGCGGTAGCCCTGGAGGAACTGGCCCCCGGCCTGGCCCGC
>JAVHWE010000003.1:0-4901 GCA_032160285.1 Micromonosporaceae bacterium
ACCGCCCGATTGGAAGGTCTCAGCGCCATTCATGCGAGGTGCTACAAGAGGTGAACGGTCAGGGTTTGATTGCCTGGCCCAGACCGCCTGACCCTTGACCCTGAGCCGCCGTAACCACGTGTTCAACGTCGCGTCGGATCGCTTCGACACGTGGCATTAGGTCGCGGCCGCTTCGAGGCGCTCGCCCATGCCCACGAAGTCCAGGGCCCGGAAGACGTCGGAGTACACGAAGGTGCCGGTCGTCCATTCCTCGTACGACGACAGTTTGGCGACCTGAAAAGCGCCGGGCGGGTAGCGCAGTGTCGGCGGACGAAAGCCACCTTCGTGGCGTCGGCGAAGCCACGCTTTGCCTCACCCGGCGCGGAGGAGCCGGCCGCGCTGGTGAGCACGTATAGGTCGAGGTCAAGGTCGAGGTCGAGCCGTCGGCCTCGTGGTCGGGTGGACCGGTGGAGTTCGACCGGGTGGTGCCCGCCGCGGGCAGCCTGACGGTGTGCCACCGCCAGTTCTGGATGGGCACGCACCGGGTCGGGATGGTGGTCCGGATTCTGGAACCCTCATTCGACCGACCGATCCTGCGTCAGGTCAGCGCCATCTGCTAAATCCGGCACGCTCCTGCAGCACCTCCGTGCCGAGGGAATGAACGGCGCTGGATAGCGGATATTGTCGGCACAGTCGGAATCCCAGCGTCGAAAGTGGGCGAATGGACGGAAGCCAGTCCGCAGCTGACGGAAGCGCGGCCGAATCGTCCGATCTCGAACCCCAGGGCGGCGACGGTGCCGAGCTTCCCGCCCTACTCGAGCAGTTCGCTCGGTTGGGTGTGCTGCTCGACATCCACGGCGTCGCCGACCGATCGTGGGAACACTCGCTGCGTAGGCTCGCCTACCTGCACGCCCTCGGCGAATACCGGCTGGTTGCGGTGACCGGCGGACAGGGTGCGGGGAAGACGCGGTTCCTGCGCAACCTCTACCCATCGACGGAGGGCTGGCTGCGCCCAGGGCCGGAGGTGGGTGAGCGGATCCCGGTCATCGTCGTCGAGATCGACGGCTTGGGCGGGCCGCACGGGTACGCCCTGCGCACCATCGACGGACGGCCGGGACTGGAAACAGTCGAACATGACAGCGAGGAGTGGTCGAAGCTCCTCGACGGCCACGAGCCGGGGGTGATCCTGGTCCGGCTCGAGGTGCCACCTGGCTTCTGGGGCCTTGACCGTACGGGATTCGTCCTGCTGCCCGGATTCGAGCGGCGCCCGGATGATCCCTTGCAGGACCTCATGCGCGTCGTTCTCACCAGTACCCCGGCCGCGGTCGTGGTCACCGACGAACAGCGCATGGGTGACGGAATGCAGGGCACCGTTGTCGGGGACGTGGCGTCCGCCGCCGACGCGAGCGTCAACGCGATCGTCGTGCTGAGCCGGTGCGAGGGGCGCAGTGTCGAATCGATCGACGGCCTGCGGACCAAGGCGGCGGAACGTTTCCATGTTCCGGCGGAGCGCGTGGTGGCGATCGGCGCCGACACCCGCTCGCCGGCCGGCTGGGCGGAGACCGTCCACAAGGTCGCGTTGGATATCCTGCCGGCAGCCGGCGACACCCGGCGGCAGCGAGCCAAGGCCCTGGGTTCGGTCGTGCGCACCGACATCGACAGGGCCGTCAAGGCGGCCATCGGCGTTCTCGCGCGGGGCGGCGTGGCGATCGGCGAGCAGGCCCTGGCCGAGCAGATCATGACGGAGTTCCACAACGAGCGCGCGCGTCTCCTCCACGACCTCGACCAGGACATCGACCGACGATTTGGTGCGCATTTCACCCAGGCGTCGCGGCGGCTCGACGGCCTGCTGCAGGAGCGCGGCCGCTCCCATGAGCTGGGCCAGCGGGGCTGGGATCTGATCACGATCAACCCCGACGGGGCCGACGCCCGAACCTTGGAGGTGGTCCGGGACGCCTGGATGTTCGGCGACGTTGGGGCCCTGCACGGGCAGAGCCTGGCGGCCGTCGCGGCACAGCGCCGCGCCGCACTGAACCCGCCCTCCTCACTCGAGGCGCTTCGGGTGCTGGTGCAGGACGGCGCGATCAGCCCGAACCTCACCGACCTCGTCGAGACGGTCCGGCTGCTGCCCGTAATGGCGGTCGAGACCCGGGCGTTTCTGGCCGGCTTCGCCGAACCGGACGGCTACATCAACGTGCCCGACGAGGCGACCATGGCCGCGGGGCTCGGCAGGCTGCCCGACGATCTCCGGGCCCTGTTGGCCGGCCTTGCGATGCTGGCCGGGCTGGATCTCATGGTCGACGTCGGCGCCAACGGCCCGGCGGTTCTCGGCGGTGTCCTGCACGCCCTGCTGGCCGGCACGGGGGCCGGGGCGGCCGGTGGAACTGGTGCCGGTGCCGCGGGTGCCGGCGCGGCGCTCGCCCCGGCGCTGGCTGCGGCCGTCGTCGTCGGACTGGTCCTCGGCGGGATCTATGTCGGGAATCGGGCCGCGCGGGAGTTTGGACGACGTGCCCGTCGGCTGCTGCGAGACCAGCGGGCCGAGGCCGCGGCCCGACTACAGGCCGACGTGGAAAACCTGCTGCGTCTGACCGGGGAGATCCTGGAAGCCCGGCTGCGGACGGCGCTGCGGACGGACGATGCCACCATCAACAGGGTCGCCCTTACGCAGGCCGTCAAGGACATGCAGCGGGCATGCAGCCGGATGATCGAGGCGCTTGGTGCCGGCGCGGTGGTCTGAGCTGTACGCCGACCGCTGGCTGTGGTCGGAGCGGGCGCTCGCCCGGCTGCGGCGCGACCTGCGCGACCCCGGGCTCGACATCCGCGCCGGCCGCCTGGCGCACGTCATGGTGGTCGGCGACACCGGGGCCGGCAAAACCAGCCTGCTGCTGCGGCTGCTCGGCGTGGATCCGACCCTCGCCGTGACGGTGGCCGAACCGGTGCTGCGGGGAGGCCGGACCGCGGGCGACTCGTCGACGTCGCTGCCCATACGCTACCGGTGGTCGGCCGATCCAGACCGCTGGGAACTCGCCCGGACCTCCGACCAGGTCCCCGAGCTGCTCGACAACAAGGACATGTGCCGGGCCATCGCGCCGTACCGGTCCGGCGAGGACGGCTCGCGGCTTCTCTGGCGGCCCGAGGACCCGCCGATCCAGGTCGGTCTGCCGACCCGTCTCGCCGGGCCGGGTCGCCGTACCGAGCTGCGCGTCCTGGACCTGCCGGGACTCTTCGCCCGAGGTCCGGAGCAGCAGACCGCGGAGTCGATCGTCGCCCATTTCGCCCCGGCCATGAACGTGATCGTCTTCGTCGCGCAGGCGAACAAGCCGGACGCGTTCAACGATCACGCCATCCGGACCAACGCCCACCTGGCCACTTGGACCCGGAACACGAGCGGCTTCCGGGTGGTCCTCACCTTCAGCTACTCCGACCCGGAGGTGTGGGAGGACCCCGGGCGGCGCGGGCTCGGCGATCCCGCCGCGCTGGCCGCACACATCCGCCGCTGGTACGCCGACCGGCTGCGCAAGTCCCTCGACTCGGCGGTCATCGACGACATCGCGCCCATCCTCTACCCCGTCGAGGTCGGCGGGTCGCTGGCGCGGTACCTGTCGGCATTCCCCCATCCGGCCGCCGAGGCGGTCAACGACATCTTCCTCCGTCAGCTGTCTACGTCGATCCAGTCAGCCGCCAGCGAGGACGGCTACTACCTGTCCACCGGCGAGGTCGTGGTGCGACTGACCCGACGGATCCAGCTCGCCCGCGAGGACCGGGCCCGGCGCCTCGCCACCCTGCACGGACAGCTGACGGCCGCCACGGCCGAACGCACCGACGCCGAACAGCACGTCCGGGAGCGGCGGCGCGAGCGGGTGCGCCGGGCGGTGCAGGCGGAGGACCTCGACCGCGCGGTCGCCGAGCTGCGAGGGGTGACGATCTCTTGGAAGCTGGACCGCCCGCGGATGACCGGGCCGGGCGTCCGCGAGAGCCAGGAGGATGAGCGGACCGCCTGGTTCACCGCCGCCACCCGGCTCTGGGCAGACTGGCGGACGCGGAACGCCAAGGTCCTGACGGGAACACCGATCCCGGAGCACCTCCCGGTGAGCGAGGCGGAGCTACGGCGGACGTACGACAAGCTCGTCGACTGTTGTCACATCTGCAGCGACCTGGTTCCCTGGCGCAACAGGCCCGAGTACTGCTACGGGAAAATGCGCGACGCCGACAAACGTATGGCGGCCTTCGTTCTGTCTCGTCTCGTGGCGGCCACGGACGACGCCGTGCGCCAAGCTGGATCGGCGGCCCGCCGCGTCGAGGTCCACCGCAACGTGGCCGAGCAGGACCGCGACGCGCTCGCCGGGGCGATCACCGTGGCCCGCGCCCGGTTGCGCCGGGCGGCCCGGGAGGCGGCCGAGCAGGACGCGCAGGAGCGTCAGGACTTGCGGACGGCGCGGACCATCACGCGGATCCTCGACGAGGAGAACCGCGCGTACTTCGCTGAGCTACTGGGCCGCCTGCACGCGGCACCGACGCAAGACCGCGGCTGGTACGCCGTCGCGGCCTTGCGTGCCCTGTACGATCTGGACCGGACGATGAGGACCGCATGACCGACGACCTGCGCAGGTCCCCGGAGTGGGCCAGCTTCCGCGATGTGGTGGACGACCTGGTGAGGGGTCCGCTCGACCAGACCGCGAGACACTTCGACGAGGCGTTCGCCGCGGCGGACGAGTCGCTCCGCGTCGAGCTAGCGCGGCGTGACGAGGATCTGCTCAAGCGCGACGAGGATGTGCTCGAGCAAGGTCGACAAGTTCTCAACCGCTTGGCTGAGCTGGAGACACGGTTGGCAGCCGGTCTGGCAGCCGGCCGGGAGGCTAACCGGCGTATGCAATACGCGGTGATCGCAGCCGTGGGGGTGGGTGTCGTAGCCGTGGTGCTCG
>JAVHWE010000038.1:0-8877 GCA_032160285.1 Micromonosporaceae bacterium
GCTTGCGGGATCTGCTCGCGCGTGACGGGTAGGTCGACGCTGCTGCCGTCGAGGCTGATCGCCTTGATCCCGGCGGAACGCTGCTGGCCGAGGGCGGTGAAGAACTCCTCGAAGGCGGCCTTGGAGCGTTGTTTGCCGACCCAGAACGACGTTGCCGGTGTCGTGGTCAGCCACGATGGTCAGGAACTTGCGGCCGCGCTTGTAGGAGATTTCGTCGACGCCGATGCGGTAGAGGTGGTTCAGGCGGGAGTCGTCGATGTGATCGACTACGACACGCGCGACGATCGCGTCGACGGCTTCCCAGGAGCAGCGCAGCAGCCGGGCGATGCTGGTCTTGTCCATCCGCTGCGCCAACCAGGCCACCACGTTTTCGAAGTCGCTGGTATGCCGGGCATTTGGGCGCGCCCCATGGCACCTGCTCGGTGCGGACTCGCCGACAAGCGCGGCAGTCGATGCGATGGATGTCGGCTTCCAGCCACACCTGGCAGGCGCCGAAGTCCAGGTGCCGCCAGCGTCGCCGCGCGGAGTCGTAGCGGGCGGGCGTCGTCGCGCCGCAGGGACAGAGCAGCCGGCGTCGTCGGCGGCGTAACCCGATGACGATCCCTTGGTCGGTGAACGCCACCGAGTGCACCGAAGCACTGGGCAGCTGGAGGATCTTGTTGAACGCTGTGGTAAGCCGCACGCCCAGCCCAACGATCATCTGGCCAGCGGTGGTCACGGCCCCGGGACGGATGCCTACCCTGCGTCGACGGGGACGGGACGGGGTACTTCAGCGGTTCGATGAACCTTGGCATGTCGGGCGGACAGTGGTTAGCATCATGACCGGCTTGGTGCAGCCGGCCGCTCGCGCTCTTCGGAGTTGGGTGAATGCACCGGAAGAGTTGACGAGAATCGGCTTCAAAGCCGCGTCGTCAGCCGACAATGCGAGCATCGACAGCACGGACCGCGGAGAAGGCCGATGCCATGACGTCCTCCACTACAGACCCGGCCAAGAAACTCGCCAAGCTGCTTCGCGATGACCTGGCTGCGGCCGGACTAAGCATCCCGCACAGCCTCGCGTTGGAATTAGTTGCACACCAATTCGGTGCCAAGGACTGGAACGTGCTGGCCGCGACGGTCAGCCGGCCAGGACGCTCCAGCAAGCCTGAGATCAGCCCGGGCGTGCCGGTGTTGCGGGTGATGTCGGTCGAGACGGCTCTGCCGTTCTATGTCGACTATCTGGGCTTCCATCTGGACTGGGAACACCGGTTCGAGCCAGGACTCCCCTTGTACGTGCAAGTCTCCCGCTCCAAGGCCGTCCTGCACCTGTCCGAGCACCACGGCGACGGCAGCCCGAACGGTGTGGTGTGGTTCCCGGTCGCGGACGTGGCCGCTCTGCACAAGGAATTGCTCGCCCGGCCGAACGCCCCGGTGCGCCCTGGTCTCGACGCGGACGCGCCGGGCGGGCCGACGTTCGAGGTCATCGACCCGTATGGCAACGCGCTCCGCTTCGCCCAACCCTCGGTATCCGGCTAGCACGCCCAGGACGTACGGTGCGGCGCAGTTCCCGGCAGTCAGTGCGTCAGAACCTCAAATCGCCCACACAAACCCGAGTAGTCGCACACATGTGCTATCCACAGGCTGTGGAGGAAGCGCCTGCGCGGCGCGAGCAATGCCGCGTGCGGTGGACCGGCGTGGGCGACCCGGGCGGCACACGCCCCGAGTCGCGACTGGCGCCGGGTTCAAGATCGAGCTCTCAGGTGTCCCAGGGCCAAGGCGCGGCCCTCACGCACCGCCTCCACGATCGTTCAAGGCGGTAGCCTCTGCTGAACCAAAAGGTTGGTGAGCCGCAGAATGTACGCGAGCGTGAGGGGTGATCATGCGCTATCAGCCGATGACCATCGGCGGCCTCGCCGCTCACCTTTTCCGCGACGTCGACGACGCCCGCGATCTTGAAGCCACAAGAGTGAAGATGGGCTCCGCGGCCGCGCCGAAGAGGAACGGCCCTGTCGTAGTGCTTGTGCTACGATGTAGTGCATGACGTCGCCGTTGTCGATCCGTTTCGAGCCGGGCCTACTGGCTCGGCTGAGGCACCGCGCCGTCGCCGAGACGGGGAGCAACAGCTCGGCACTGGTGCAGCGGCTCGTCGATGAGGGGCTGCGGATGGCCGAGCACCCGGGCATCGTGTTCAAGTTCGGGCCGTCCGGCCGCCGAGCGGCACTTGCGTACGGGCCGGATGTCTGGGAGGTCGTGAAGTTCCTCCAGGAAATCGATGAACGGGGGCCGGCGGCGCTGGCCGCGGCGGCCGAGGTCTTCGCGCTCGATGTCAGCCGGATCAGCACGGCGGTCAGCTACTACGGCGATAACCAGAACGAGATCGATCTGCAGATCGAGGCGGCCGACGAAGCGTCGCGGCGGGCCGAGCACGCCTGGGCGGTGCAGCGCCGGCTGATCGCATGAGCGTACCCACGCCTGACGGCGACGAGATCGACCTGCTGTTGGACGAGATGTTTTCGCCGGCCATCGCCGAGGCGTTGCGCGGCAAGGACCGCCTGGTGCAGTCGGTCGTCGAGCGGGTTGACCTGCGGGCACTGGCCGACGAGGACATCTACGCGTGGGCGGCGGCTCGGCCGGGTTGTTGGATCCTCACCGAGAACGTGAAGGACTTCCGCCCGCTCATGTTGCAGGCGCTGCAGGTTGGCGCGGCTACCGCCGGTCTGCTGTTCACCAGCAGCCGCACGTTCCCCCGGTCGCGGCTGAATCCCGGCCCGCTCATCGACGCGATCAATGCCTGGCTTGAACGGGGCCGACCCGAACCGCCGCTGATCGAAGACTGGCTCCAACCGCTAACGTAACCGTTACTCGCCGGCCGGGCGACAGGTGGGTACCCGGATGCATTCCAGGACGGCGGCGAACTGCGGGCTGTCGCCGCGCTGCCCGGCGGTGATCAGGATCGACAGCGGCTTGCGGCCCTGCTCGCAGCCCAGGTGCAGCTTCGTGGTCCACCCACCCCGCGAGCGCCCCAAGGCGTGGTCGGCTGGCTCGACACCGCCAACCCCACCGGGTGGTTCCTTCTGCAGATCCCCCTTTTGGACGCTCCGGCCGCCTGCTGGTGCGCCCGGGCGATGGTGGAGTCCACGCTGACATCCCACGCAATCAGTCCGGCCGCGTCTGCCAGGGCCTGCAACCCGGTCAGGACCCGCGCCCAGGTACCGTCGCGCTGCCAGCGGCGCAACAGCCCATAGACCGTCTGCCACGGCCCGTACCGCGCCGGGACATCCCGCCACGGTGAACCCACCCGCGTACGCCATCTCATCCCGTCAATGAGCTGCCGCTTGCTCCACTTCGGCGGACGGCCCGACTTCCTACCCAGGGGCAGCAACGGCTCCAGCACCGCCCACTGCGCGTCAGTCAGGTCCGCCCGCGCGGCCACCGCTATGGTGTCCACGAGGTCTCCGGTGTTCAGGTCTTCTTGGTCGAAGAACCACTTACCGGAGACCTCGCCACTTATCGATCACCGACACGCCGCCACCAGCGGGTTACCGCTGCACTTATGAAACGCGACCTAGTCCCGCTGGCGGCTCTGGTTCATAGCTTGTACGGGTAGGTCGCCGTTGGCGACGGCTACCGGCAGGTCAGCTGGGCGCGGCCCCAGTCGGCATGGTCGGAGTTGATCCCGTCGCCACCGTCGGTGACCCGCAGCGTCAACACCCGTACGCCGGTGACGTCGACGGCCAGGGGCCGGGCACCGTCGGTCCGACGGACGATCCCCGAGTCGGCCAGCGGCAGGCCGTCGCCGAGGACCGCGAAGCCCACCGCGCCGGGCTGGGCGACCTCGTCGTCGATGCCCACATCGGCCTGGAAGCCGGTGCAGGCGCCGCCGAGCCAGACGGTGATCTCACCGATCGCGTGCATGCCGACGCCCGTGGCGTAGGTGGTGCCGCCGATGGACATGGTCCGGCCGTCGCCCGCGGAGTTCTCGCCGTTCGACGTATTCCGCTCCACCGGACCCCAGCCGTTGCTTTCGGTCAGGAACGGCAGATCGCTGATTTGTGCGGTACCGGTCGGGTCGGGTGGCGGGATGAAGGCGTGCGTCACCTCCTCGACGTGTACCGGCAGCCGGGCCGGGTCGCCGCGGAACCGGTACGTCGCCGCGACCGGCAGGTCGAACCGGCCGCTTGGAGCGCCCGCGGTGGCGGTGAACCGCCACGTTCCGGAGATCGACTCGCCGCCCCGCATGGTCCTTCGGGTGAGCACCGGACCCCGCACCTGCCAACCCGGCACCTGCGCGGCGCGCATGTCCACGTCGGAGATCGGTCCGCCGGCCGGCAGGGTGAAGGTGCCGGTGACCCGCACGGTGTCCCCGGCGCGTACCTCCGTGTCCGTGGGCGTCACGGTCATCGTCGTCTGCGGTACCTTGCGAACCGGCCGGTCACACGTGGTCAGGCCGGTCCGGAACGGGCAGATCACGGTCACGAACCCACCGTTGGTGGCCACCGGCACGGCGAGCGCGTCGCCCGCTCGTACGACCTGCGTCTCGCGGACGAAGCCGCCCGCCGGTCCGTCCCGGAGGGTCTCCGCGAGCCAGCGGCCGCCGCGCAGGAATCCCAGTGGCGCGGTGAACGTCTTGGCCGGTACGGCGGAGATGGCGCCCACGAACCACCGGTCGCCGGAGCGGCGGGCGAACATGGCCTCCTGGCCCGGGCGCCCGCTGAGCAGACGAGTCTCGTCCCAGGTGGTCGGCAACTGGTCGAGGGTACGCAGCGCCTCGGGCCGCGCCTCGTAGTTCTCCGGCTTGTCGGCCGCGTGCGTCCAGCCGGACTCGTACACCAGGAAGGTGGCCACCTCATGCGCGTCGGTCGTGTCGCGGTCGGAGACCACGAAAGCCACCGGCGTGTAGTCCATCCCACCCACGACGTTGCGGGTGAACGGGAACATCGTGTTGGTCGCCGCGCGGGTCTGGAACTGCTCGGCGCCCCGGATCCCCTCCATGGTCATCACATGCGGCCACGTGCGCTGGATGCCGCGCGGGATCGTCGCCCCGTGGAAGTTGACCATCAGGTGCAGCTTCGCGGTGGCCGCGGTGATCGCGTCGTACCACTGGAAGCGCGCCTGTGAGTCCGAGTTCATGAAGTCGATTTTGACGCCGGCGGCGCCCCACGACTTGACGACGGGCAGCACGGCGTCGCGCTGCTCGGGAGTCTGCAGATCGGTCCAGCGGTACCACAGCAGCACGTCGACGCCGCGGGCCCGGGCGTAGCGGATCACGTCGGGTACCCAGGAACGGTCCCAGCCCTCGTCGATGAGCACGTACGGCCAGCCGTTGCGGGCGGCGAAGTCGATGTACTGCTTCTGCCGGTTGGGATCGCGGGGACTGGCATGTTCGGACAGCCACGACCAGGCGACCGTGCCCGGCCGGATCCACGACGTGTCGCGCAGCCTCGACGCTGGCGCGAGGTCGTTGACAAGCATCGACTCGGTAACGGTGGCGAGGTCGCCGACGATCGCGACCCGCCACGGCGTCGCCACCGAGCCGGCGGTGGGAACCTCGGCGTCGGCCAGGGTTATCGAGTAGGTCGTGGTACCGGCGGCGTGGGTCAACCGGGCGCCGGAGTAACGGCCGTCCACATCGGACTCGGTGAGCAACACGTACGTGTCGTCCACCGCGAACAGCGACGGGAAGCCGTAGTCACCCGCTGCCGCGGCGTCGGCGGTCGTCTGGACCCGGATGCGCTCGTAGTTCGAGCTGTACGGCAGCAGCCAGGCCGGCGCGCCGGTCGGCAGGTTGAACGTCGACGCCTCCCGCCGGACCGTGACCGGGCTCGCGCTGTGCAGCACGTACCGGTACGCGGCGCCTTCGTCGGAGACCCGGACCACCACATCCAGCCGGGCGTCGCCGGTGCCGGCGAACGACAACGTCGACTCGGTCAACCGGGCGCTGCGATTGTGCTGCTTGCCGGTGGTCATCACGTAGTGCTCCTCGACCATCCGGTCGCGTCGGCGCAGGAACCGCAGGTCCCGGGTGAGGTCCACCGCCGTGGTCTCGATACCGATCGCGGCCGGGGCGAGCACCGTCCGGCCATGGACGGTGACGCCGAACGTGAGCGTGCCGTCGGCTCCCGAGGCGACCCGGGCGGACACGCCCGCGGCTCTGCCCGGCGACCGGACGGTCCAGGAGGTGGCGGTCGAAGAGGCGGCAGCGGGAACCGCCGGTACCAGCATGGCAAGGGCGACGGACAGCGTCAGACATACCCGCACGGGAGAGTCCCTTCAGGGCCGAGGCTTGTGGTCGAGGTGCCCGAAGAAAGCGGCCAGGTACTTTGGTCCCGCATGCTAGCGATGTACGTCGATGAACACCATGACGGAGCGACATGCCGTCCGCGCGGTGCCGGATTGGCAATCGCGTCAGTCCCGGCGCTGGGGGTCGACTTCCTGACTGGTCAGGTGACACGGCTGGCCGGCACCGCGCCGTACCGTGCGCGCATGCGGATCACCGATGCGGAGCATGCCAAGATCCGCGGCACCGCGAGTTACTGGGCGGCGATCTGGCTGACCCGGTTCAATCTCGTGGCGCTGCTGATCTGGTTCGGGCTGACGTTGGCGGACCCGGCAGCGCCCGGTCTCGTGCTCGTCGGCTGGTGGCTGCTGATGGCGGCCGGGGTGGTGGGTGTGTTCGCCCTGCTGTCGCGGTCCGGCGTGATGTTCGTGACCCATTTCCTGTCCTGGCGGGGGGACAACGGGTGGGTGGTGCGCCAGCTCTACAGGGACCTGTTCTGGTTTCGCCGGCGGTAGGCTCGCCCGGTGACCTGCCGGCGGTAGACTCGTTCGTGGGCTGAGGCCTGTGCTGGGCGTGCGCCTGCGGCACGGTACGCATGCGGGGTTGAGCCGGGGCGCGCCGACTGGTCGCTCAACCGGTCGGTGTCGGCTGGTGCGCAACGTTGTCGGCGATGATGAAGCGTCCCTTGCCGGACGCCTTCGCGACGTACATCGCGTCGTCGGCGTGGCGCAGGATGGTGTCGGCCGTTGGGTCGCTGGGTTGGCGCAGTGCAACGCCCACGCTCGCGGTGATGTGGCAGCTGTGACCGTCGATGTCGAACGGGCGTTGGATCGCCCGCACGACCCGGTCGGCGACGGTCTCGGCGTCATCGGGCGCCGAGATCTCTTCGAAGAGGGCGGCGAATTCGTCGCCGCCGAACCGGGCCACCGTGTCGCTGTCTCGCACGCAGTGGCGCAGCCGGACAGCCACCTCGATCAGGACGGCGTCGCCGACGGTGTGACCGAGGTTGTCGTTTATCTGTTTGAAACCGTCCAGGTCGATGTAGAGCACCGCCATTGTCCCGGCGGACCGGCCGTGGGTCGCGAGGGCATGCTCGACGCGTTCGTAGAACAGGGTCCGGTTGGCCAAGCCGGTCAGCGGATCATGGAAGGCCAGGCGTTTCAGTTCGCCTTCGCGTTCCCGCAGTCGCGCCTCGATCACCCGACGGCGCTCGATGTCGTCGCGGAGCGCGGCGGTGGCCCGGTCAACCTTGGCCATGGCACGGTTGCGGGCGCCGGCGAGGACACCGACTATCGTCGTCAACAGCAGCGTCACCAGCACTCCGAGGCCCAGGGCGACAATTGGCCTACGCCGGTCGGTGCTCGTCATGAGCGCGTCGGTGGGGTAGATCCGCAGTTGCCAGCTGCGTTGGCCGACGGTGATCGTGCGCCTGCGGTTGAGCTGGGTGGGGCCCGTCGGCGGCCTGGTCCGGGTATCGGCGACGATCGCCGGTTTACCCGTGGACAGGTCGATCAGGGTGACGGTGACCGCGCCCCGAGACCGCGACCGCAGCGTTTGGTTGATGAAGTCACCACCACGCATACCCAGCAGAACCCAGCCCAGGAACCGGCCGGCGTCCGGGGTACCCAGGCCGCCGTACACCCCAGCTGCGAGCAGGAACGACATCTGCCGCTGGGCTGACGGGAGCGCCCGGTCCCGGAGCAGGACGTAGGTACGGCTGGCCGTGACCTGACCGGTGTCGCGGGACATCCGCAACGCCTCCGCCGGTTCCGGCGCCTCGCTCAGATCCCTGCCGTACCCGGCGGCGGTGCCGTCGAAGGTCCGGCCGAAGACCACAAGCATGTGCTCCATGCCGGTCCCGACGGGCGCGAGTTGCAGCCCGGCCGCCCCGTGCGCGCGCCAGAACGTCTGAACGTCACCGAGCTTGTCGTCGGCGGCGGGGACCGCGAAGAAAACACCGGCCGCGCCCGAGAACCGGTGCCGATTCAGCCGCGACGTGATCTCGGTGAAGGTCTCGGCGTCGAAACCCGGCTCGGCGCCGGCCGCGGCGGCAAGGTCGGACAGGGTATCGCCGTAGCGGTCGGCCTCGTTCGCCACGGCCCGGCTGACGTCGTCGGCGTATCGGTCCATCGACAATCCGGCATTGTGCTGCTGAACCCGGTCCACCGCAAAGGTCAACGCCGCCGAGCCACCCAGACCGGCAAGGCAGACGGCGAGTACCAGTCCGGCGCCGGCCCACCGACGCCGCCGGGCCAGTACCGCGGTCTTCTGTCGCACCCCATCCCATCGGCTCCCGACCGCGGGATTGCAGTCTTTCGGCGCGCCGACCGACGAACGCGGTGATCGACCGGACCGGAGTTCCGGGCGATCCGATCCGTCGAGAGGCGCGCGTTCGGGCCAGTGGTGACGATGCGTAACGATAACTTGTCTCTGCGTTGTCGGCGATGGGGCCCATCACCCGGCTCGGCGGGCTGCGCGTCGGACACCGGGGACACGGTGGTCGAGACCTCCGTTATCTAAACGTAACAGGATGATTTCTCGGCTACCCGCGGTGATGGCCATCGATTGATTATGAGTCTTTTACCCGGAACGTAACCGTTTGTAGGCGCGCGTTCCTTCCG
>JAVHWE010000056.1:0-12444 GCA_032160285.1 Micromonosporaceae bacterium
GATCAAGCGGCATTTCCGGGACCGCACCTGGTCCATCCGGGTGCCCCGACGGCTGCAGGAGCTGCGGCTGGAGATCACCAAGGTCACCGGCATGCTGTCCCAGCAGCTGGGCCGTTCGCCCACGATCGCCGACCTCGCCCGCCACCTCGGCGTGCGCGAGGAGGACGTGCTCGAGGGGCTGGACTCCGGCCACGCGTACCGGGCGCTGTCGTTGCAGTCACCGGTACCGGGGGAGGAGCCGACCACCGAGCTCGGGGACCTGATCGGTGGGCTCGACCCGGACCTGGCGCAGATCGAGGACCGGGAGGCGTTGCGACCGCTGATCGCCCGGTTGCCGCAGCGCGAACAGAAGATCATCGCGATGCGGTTCTTCGGCAATCTGACCCAGTCCCAGATCGCCGAGCAGCTGGGCATCTCCCAGATGCACGTGTCGCGTCTGCTCCTGCACTCGCTGACCAACCTTCGCGCGGGCCTGCTCGGCGACTGAGGGACCGAGGGGCCGGTGCGCCGCCTCAGGCGGCGGCGTTCAACAGGTCCAGCGCGCTGTGCTGGCGGGCGGCGTCGGAGCTGTCGAGCGGACCGGCCCAGTGGAAGCCGTACTGGTCGAGGCGGTTGCGGTTCCTGCTGAACATGCTGTTGGCCTGCTGCTGTAGCCAGGTGGTGTACGCGCCATTCGTGCGGTAGTTCAGCTGCATCATGCCGCGCATGGCCGCGCCCTTGAACGACGCGCCGTTGGCGTCGCCGGTGCAACCGGGCTCACACTGCTCGCGGAACACCCCGCCGGAGTTGAACCGGGTGCTGGTCGTCATCGCGGTACCGACCTTCCGGGCACTCGCCAGCGGGTCCGGATCGTTGGTGAGCCGGTTGTACTCGACGAAGGCGTTGACCGCGTTGCCGCTGTTGTACGTCCAGATCGTGGTGTTGAGGTTACGGCAGGTGGTGACGTCGACGCTGTCGTTGACCAGGCCCTCGGCGTTGACCAGCCCGGACGCCTTCCACCAGGTCCAGCTCGCGGTGGCCCTCGCCCGGTACGTCGTGTCACCGGCGACCCGACCACCCAGAGCGGAGTTGAGCTGCAGGTAGAGGCTGTTCACGATCGCGGTCTTGCCGGTCCGCGAGGTACGCCAGAAGACGCCGCCGCAGCCGGAGTCCCAGAACGTGTGCATGTAGTCGGCGTCCGCGCGGGCGGTGTTGAGGTAGCGGACGTCGTTGGTGAGGTCGTAGGCCGCGATCCAGGCGAGCCCCCACCAGCCGGTGTCGTCGATGAAGTCGTTGCGGAACTGCCCCAGGAACGAGTTGACCTGCTTGTCGTATGTGTTGGCGATCGCGTACCTGTATCCGGCCAGACCGGTGATCCGGCTGTTCTCGATGAGCGCGGTGAGCGCGTTGGCGCTGTTCCACCACCCGGTCGTGTTGAACAGCCCGGTGCCGTTGTTGTAGGTCATCATCAGGGCGGTCGTCGCCGCGCTCAGACGGTCGGCGGCGTTCCAGGTGGTCCGGGCCCAGGCGGTACAGGCGATGCTGGCGCTGCCGGCGGGTTGTCCGCAGCCGCGCACGGCGCCGACGCCGCGGGCGGCCCAGTTGTCCACGTTGTACATCGCGCCCCGCCAGCCGGTTACCCCGGCCGGGATCGCGCCGGTGCCCAGTCGCGAATCGCTGGAGGTCCGGCCGCCGTCGAAGGACCGGTCCAGCCAGAACGTGTCACCGGGCTGCCCGGTCTGCATCGTCACCCACACCATCGCGTCGGTGTCGTCAAAGTGCAGCGCGAGCTGCCGGCCGGCGACGGTGACCGTCGCGGACAGACGGTCGACCGGCGACAGGGCGGGATCGCGGACGTCGCAGAACTTGTTGCAGACCGTCGCCGCGGCCGCCGGCGAACTCAGTTGTATCTGCACAAGCACCGTCGCGGCAACGGTAAGAGCCGCACCGGTACCGACGATTTTCCGCCAGGACAGGGTCATGGTTCTCCTCACGAGCAACCTCCGAACCACACTGACTGACCTGCACGGATGGCGCTCGGTTGAATGAGGCGGCCGGCCGTCGGGCCTCAATGTTGTCAATGTCTCGTCGGTTCTGTAAACCCCCATAATAATAATTTCTGATTGAAGCTCATCAATGGAGCGTTAATCCGATGCGGTGATCATGAGCAGGGACCGGCGTCGCCGGGTCTAGAGCTCTTCGAGGGTGGTCGGCCGGTCGGTCAGGGCGTCAGCGATCTGGTCCAGCCAGCCGATCGGCCGGCGCACGACCCTGTTCAGGCGTATGGCCGGATGTGGCCGGGTGGGCCCCGAGCGCTTCGCGGCCCGGACCTTCCGCCCCAGGTCGGCGAGCGTCTGCGGGGCGCATTCGAGCCGTAGCCGACCGAGAACCGCCGCCTCCTCCCGGAAGAGTTCGCAGACCTCGGTGGTCAGCCGTCGGACCAACGCGGCGAATTCCGGGTGCTCCACGTCGATACCCATCAGGTCGCTCATGATCCATTCTGTCCGGCGGTACCCCGCAACGGCGCGGGCGGCGATGTCGGCGCCGTCGGGCAGGCACCGGCGCACCGTCGGGTACAGGTACCGCGTCGCGGTCGCCGCGTGGCGCGTCAGCTCGGCGACGATCACGTCGATCAGGGCGCGCCGTCGCTCGGGGTGCCAGTCGAGGAGATCCAGCCGGCCGAACAGCGCCACGGCCGTACCGTGGTCGTGGATCATCAGGTCGATCAGATCCCGCCGATCGGTCCTGCCCATCACCCGCTCCTTCCGCCGTCAGCGGTCAGATACCCGCTGGTGGGAAGCGTGTAACGACCCGCGGGTGGTTCGTGCCCGGCTGACCGGATCGATGCGCGCGGATGATGAGGGTTGCCCGGACGTGCCCTTCATCGGTACTCGTACGTGTGTTCGAATACCGCGATGGAACGGAGAAAACACTGGTGGAACGGTACCTGGGGGCGGTTGGCGCGCCACGACATCTACCTGTACGAGGACGCCGGGCACTGGCGGGTGGAGACGCGTGAGGGGGGCGCGGACGGGAGCAGCAGGTGGTTCGACTACGACGGGGAGGACGCCGCGATGGAGTGCGTACGCGGCCTGCTCGCCGACAGCCCGCACTGGCGGGAGCTAGGCTGACCCGGCCCCGCCGGAACCTGCTGAATCCCCTGGTCCACCGGATAGCGTAGGGGAGTCCGGCAGCCTGGAGGTGCCCCGATGACCGCTGTTCACTCTGAACTCACCGCCCCGGCGGTGGCTGAAGCCGAGCGCTGGACCGCGCACAACTACCATCCGCTGCCCGTCGTGATCGCCGACGCCGAGGGGGCCTGGGTCACCGACGTCGACGGCCGGCGCTACCTCGACTGTCTTGCCGGGTACTCGGCGCTGAACTTCGGCCATCGACACCCGGCGCTGGTGACGGCGGCCCACGCTCAGCTCGACCGGGTGACGCTGACCAGCCGGGCGTTCCTGCACGACCAGTTCGGCCCGTTCTGCCGGGAGCTGGCCGAGCTGTGCGAGATGGACCTGGTACTGCCGATGAACACCGGCGCCGAGGCCGTCGAAACCGCGATCAAGGTGGCCCGCAAATGGGGGTACCAGGTCAAGGGCGTCCCCGACGGGCAGGCCACGATCGTGGTCGCCGAGAACAACTTCCACGGTCGGACCACCACGATCATCAGCTTCTCCACCGACCCCGACGCCTACCGCGACTATGGCCCGTACACGCCGGGTTTCCGGATCGTGCCGTACGGCAGCCTCACCGCGATGGCGGCGGCCATCGACGAAACGACCGTCGCGGTGCTGATCGAACCGATCCAGGGCGAGGCCGGTGTGCTGGTGCCACCGCCCGATTACCTGCCGGGGCTCCGCTCGCTGTGCACCGACCGCAATGTCCTGCTGATGGCCGACGAGGTGCAGTCCGGGTTCGGCCGCACCGGCCCCACATTCGCGTGCGAGCACGACAACGTCACGCCCGACCTGTACGTGCTGGGCAAGGCGCTCGGCGGCGGGGTGGTACCGGTGTCCGCGGTGGCGTCGTCGCGGGAGGTGCTCGGTGTGCTGCGTCCGGGCGAGCACGGTTCGACGTTCGGTGGCAACCCGCTGGCGTGTGCCGTCGGCCGGGCGGTGATCGAGTTGCTGCGCACCGGCGAGTACCAGGAGCGGGCACGGGTGCTCGGCGCACATCTGCACCATAGGCTCGGCGCGCTGGTCGGCCGGGGACTGACGGCGGTCCGCGGCCGGGGGCTCTGGGCCGGCCTGGACATCGACCCGGCACTGATGACCGGCCGGGATGCGAGCGAGCGGCTGATGGCACACGGCATCCTGGTCAAGGACACCCACGGTGCCACGCTCCGGCTGGCCCCGCCGCTGGTCGTCACCGCCGAGGAAATCGATTTGACCGTCGACGCCCTCACCACCGTCCTGAGTGGAGGATAAGCGTCACTGCCCCTCATCGTGGCGCCCGGCGGTGCGGTGTCACGCAGCGCGGTGGGCGCCGGCGCTGGCGGTCGCCACGAACGAGTCGGGGGCGGTGAAGCCCGCGTCCGCGAATGCCGATACCACGGCCGCGGCTACCGTGTCCGTCGCGGACGCGTCGACCAGTGCCAGGACGCAGCCGCCGAAACCGCCGCCGGTGACCCGGGCACCGTGCGCGCCAGCCGCCAGGGCCGCCTCGACCGCGGTGTCCAGTTCCGGCACGGTCACCTCGTAGTCATCGCGCAGCGAGCGGTGGGACGCGGTCAGTAGCGGCCCGATCTTCGTGATCTCGCCGGCCCGCAACAGCTGGACGGTGTCCAGCACCCGCTGGTTCTCGGTGACCACGTGGCGGACCCGGCGTCCGGTGACGTCGTCGAGCCGAGGCAGCACCGCGGGCAGCGCGGCCACCGGCACGTCCCGCAGAGCGTCGACACCGAGCGTGCGGGCGGCGTCGTAACAGCTCGCCCGGCGGCGGGCGTACTCGCCGTCGACCAGGGCGTGCGGCGCATTGGTGTTGATCACCAAGATGGCCAGCCCGGCCGGGGCGAGGTCGAACGGCAGGTGGGTCACGCCGAGCGTGCGACAGTCCAGGAACAGGGCGTGTCCGGCGCGGCCCAGGGTGGAAATCGACTGATCCATGATCCCGGTCGGTACGCCGACGAACTCGTTCTCGGCGCGCTGGGCCAGCCGGACGCGCTCGGGCGGCGGGAGTTCGCCCCCACCGAGGTCGACCAGCGCCGCCAGGGTGGCGCACTCCAACGCGGCGGACGAGGACAGGCCGGCACCGACCGGTACGTCGCTGGCCACCGCGAGCCGGACCGGCGGTACCGGTTGGCGCGCGTCCCGCAGCGCCCAGACCACCCCGGCCACGTACCCGGCCCAGCCGTCCACCGCGCCCGGGGCGAGGCCCGCGCCACCGAAGTCGACACCGTCGGCGAAACGCTCCGAATACACCGTCCACTCAGGACCGTCGTCGGTGGGGCCGGCGGCGACGGCGTCAGCGGCGGCACCGGCGGCGACGGCGGTCACCAGCGGCAGGGCGAAGGGAAGCACGTAGCCGTCGTTGTAGTCGGTGTGCTCGCCGATCAGGTTGACCCGGCCGGGGGCCACCCACACGCCGTCCGGCGCGATCGCGAAGCGTTCGGTGAACAGGCGCGCCGCCCGCGCGACCGGACCGGCCGCTGTCACGCCGCCACGTCCCGCAGCCGCTGCGCCGCGTCCTCGGGGCGCACGTCGTTGATGAAGACACCCATGCCCGACTCCGAGCCTGCCAGGTACTTCAGCTTGCCGGGCGCCCGCTGGCTGCTGAACAGTTGCAGGTGCAGATAGGCGAGATCACGACCATGGCGTACCGGTGCCTGGTGCCATGCCGCGATGTACGGCATCGACAGGCCGAACAGCCCGTCCAGACGGCGTAGCACATCGAGGTAGATCGGGCCGAAAGCGTCACGCTCCGCAGTGGACAGTGCGGGGATGTCCGGCACCTGACGGTTCGGGTACAGGTGGATCTCGTACGGCCAGTGGGCGGACGCCGGTACGAACGCCGTCCAGTGCTCGTTGCCTCCCACCACGCGTTCGCCGGCCGCGCGTTCGCCGGCCAACACCTCGGCGAACAGGTTGGCGCCGGTGGAGTCCGCGTGCCGCCGGGCGGCGGCGAGCATCCGGTCGGTCCGGGGCGTGACGAAGGGGTACGCGTAGACCTGGCCGTGCGGGTGATTGAGCGTGACACCGATCGCCTCGCCGCGATTCTCGAAGCAGAAAACCTGCTCCACGTCCGGGAGCGTATTCAGTTCCGCGGTACGGTCGGCCCACGCGTCCATCACCAGCCGAACCCGGTCCGGGGTCAGCGACGAGAACGACGCCGTGTGCTCGTCGGTGAAGCAGATCACCTCGCAGCGGCGGTACAGCGCCGGAAAGCGGTTCTCGAAAACCACCACCTCGTAGTCGTACGAGGGGATCTCGGTGGACCGGTCCGGAGTCGATGGACACAGTGGACATTCGTCCGGCGGAGGTAGGAACGTCCGGCCCTGCCGGTGGGTGGCGATGACCACCCACTCGTCCAGGATCGGGTCGTAGCGGGTCTCCGAGCCGGCCGGCGGCAGCGGCGGCAGGTCACGCCGATCGGGGCGGCCGCGATCGGCGGTACCGTCGGAGTCGAAATAGATGAGTTGCCGTCCATCGACGAGCCGCATCACCGACCGCCTCATGCCGGCGTCGCCCGCACCGGCGGGGCCGCTCGCACCGGCGGCACGGCTCCTACCGCCAGCAGCGCCGAGGATGCTGGGACGGTCGAGCGGGATTGCCGCGATCCAGGGGAAGTGGCGGGTGGTTCGCCCAACCAGCGGGCGCCACTTCCCCTAGATCGACGGTAGGGCGGGACGATCTCCACCTTGAGGCGAGAACGCCTTATCGGCGCCATCGCCTCCCCCCGAGCTTGCGGAGTCGTCGTCCACTCCAACAGTCTGGGGTGTGCCGTCATCGGATTGTCCCCGCGCGAAACCGTTGACGAACAGACGTATAGGTGACTATCATGCCGGCCGCCACGAGTCTTCGGTGCCAACGGTGACGAGTCGCTGAGTGGCCCGCGACAGCGCGACGTACAGCGTCCGGACTCCGGAGCGGCCCTCGGCGCGGATCGCCGCCGGCTCGACCACGATCACCCCGTCGTACTCCATGCCCTTGGCCTCCAGGCTGCCCACTACCTGCAGACGCTCCTCGGCCAGCCCGGCCAGCCAGCCGGCGACCTCGTCGCGGTCGGCCATCGTCGCGATCACCCCGACGGTACCGGCGACCTCGGCCAGTACCTCGGTACACGCCTGGCGGGTCGCGGCGGCCAGGTCGGGCGCCGTCACCAGCCGGTTGACCGGCGGTACCCCGGACGAGCGCACCGCCGTGGGCAGTTCGATGTCCGGTTCGGCCCGCCGGATCACCGCGGCGGCCAGCTCGAAGATCTCGGCCGCGTTGCGGTAGTTCGTGGTTAGTGTGTACCGGTTGCGACGGCGCGGTCCGAGCGCGGCGTCCATCGCCCGGGTCGCCTCGCCGGTGTCGGCCCAGGCAGCCTGCGCCGGGTCGCCGACGATGGTCCAACTCGCGTGCCGGCCGCGCCGCCCGACCATCCGCCACTGCATCGGCGACACGTCCTGCGCCTCGTCGACGACGATGTGGGCGAAGTCGCGGTAGTCGTCCGGGCGCTCGGCGACCACGGCCCGGCTGGCCGCCATCCGGTCGGCGTACGTGGTGACCTCCCGGACCCCGTCGGCGACGTGGTACGGGTCGCGCCGCGGGCGGGTGCGTACCGGCGGTGAGCCGAGCATCTCGTCGAGTTCGTCGAGCAGCGCCACGTCGGCGACGGTCGGCCCGTCGGCGCCGAACCCGGCGTAGGAGGCGGCCAGCCGCTCGATCTCGACGCGGGACAGCACGCCGTCGCCGTGCCGGCGCAGCCGGACCGGGTCGGCGAACGACGCGAGTACGTCCAGCGGGGTCGTGATCGGCCACCAGGCGCCCATGAACCGGATAAACTCGCGGCCCTCGGCGATCTCGGTGGCGAACTCCTCGCGGGTCTGTTGGCGGTGCGCGGGCAGCAACTCCACGCTCTGGCGCCACAGCGCGTCGAGCACGTACCCGGCGGCCTTGGCCCGGACGGCGTTGCGCCGGGCGCCGTTCGCCAGCACGGTACGGCGGGCCTCGTCGAGCCCTCGGGCGTCCAGGGCGAGCAGCTCGCCGCGGTACAGCAGCCGGATCCGGTCCGGTGAGCCGGGCGCGGTCTCCTGGGCCGCACGGGACAGGACCCTGGCCATTCGCAGCGAACCCTTCACCGCGGCCAGCGCGGTGGAGTCCTGCCGGATCGCGTTGATCTTCTCCACCAGCTGGCCCAGCGAGCGCAGGGTCACGGTGTCCTCGCCCAGCGACGGCAGCACCCGGCTGACGTAGGAGACGAACACATCGGACGGGCCGATCACCAGTACGCCGCCGCTCTCGAACCGGTTGCGGTCGGCGTACAGCAGGTACGCCGCCCGGTGCAGGGCCACCGCGGTCTTGCCGGTACCGGGGCCACCGCGCACGATGGTCACGCCGGAGGCGGCCGACCGGATCGCGTCGTCCTGTTCGCGCTGGATGGTCGCGACGATGTCGCGCATGCCCCGGCCGGTGGCCCGGCTCAGCGTCGCGAGCAGCGCCCCGTCGCCGATCACCGGCATGGTCTCCGGCGCCGCCGCCGGGTCGAGCAGGTCATCCTCGACATCCAGGACGGTCTCGCCGGAACTGCGGATGGTCCGCCGCCGGACCACCCCCATCCGGTCGGCCGGGGTGGCCCGGTAGAAGGCAGCCGCGGCGGGCGCGCGCCAGTCGACGACCAACGACTCGTGGGCGGAGTCACGCAGGCCGAGGCGGCCGATGTAGCGGACCTCGCCGCCGGGCACGGCCGGCTCGATCGGGCTGGAAAACTCCTCGTCGGCGGCCGACCCATCGGCCGTGCCCGGCTCCGCGCGGTCCGGCTGCGTGCGGTCCGGCTCGGCGCTGTCCGGCTGCGCGCCCAGGTCGAGTCGGCCGAACACCAGGCCCTCGTACTCGGCGTCGAGCGCGTGCCGGCGGCGGGCGGCGTGGTAGACCATCGCGTCCCGCTCGACGTAAGCGCCGAAGTTACCTACCCGCGCGATGCCGTAGCCGGCCTTCTCGACCTCGGCGACGCTGCGGCGCAGCTCCGCCAACCGGGTGTACACCCGGTCGACGTACCGCTGCTCGCCGGCGATCTCAGCCTGGCGAGCGGGGTCGGAGTCGTGGACAGGAACGGACAAGCGTGACTCCAGCGGTCGGAAAACAGGCCACGGACAAGCGTACGCAGTGCGGTGCGGATCAGCCGCGGTGTCATCACCTGACGCCGGTGTCAACCTCTACCTTCTCGTCCGGCTCCGGCTGGCCCCGCCCATCGGCCAGCCGTCGCTTGAGCACCACCGTGGTGACCAGGCCGGCGACGATCGCCACGACGAGTGCGAGCCAGGAGGACTGCTTGAGCCAGCGCTCGGCGGCCTGGCCGGAGAAGTAGATCGCGAACGTGGTGCCATAGGCCCAGAGCACCCCGCCGGCCGCATTGGCCAGCAGAAACCGCCGGTAGGGCACTCGCAGCGCCCCCGCGAGCGGGCCGGCGAGCACCCGAAGCAACGCGATGAAGCGCCCGAAGAAGACCGCCCACACCCCGTACCGTCCGAAGATCTGCTCCGCCCGGGCGAGGTGGGGCGGGCCGAAGTGGCGGGGGAACCGGCGGCTCGTCCGTTCCAGCAGGGCGCGACCGCCGCGTCGGCCGACCGCGTACCCGATCGAGTCGCCGGCCACGGCGCCGACGCAGGCCGCGAACCCCACGAACCAGGGGTTCGTGATCGCGACGCGCGGCGTTGACATCAGCGCGGCCACGACGAGCGTGATTTCCCCCGGAAGCGGTACGCCCATGCTCTCCAGGCCGATGACGAGCCCCACCACGAGGTAGATCGCGAGGACCGGGAGGGTGGCCATCCACACCTGTACAACGTGCACCAACGTCCACCTTCCGCGACGGCTCCGCAGTGCCTCCGGCGAGTTTACGCGTCAGGCGGCGTCGGAGGCGGTCGCCCGGGTCCTCCGTATCCGTTCCCGGAGGCCGCGCCGGGTGGATTCCGGCCCGACCTGGGTCGGTATGGCCGGCACGCTGAGCGCCCGCTTGCAGATCTGGGCGACCGCGTTGGTCACGCCGTCCGGGCACTCCAGCGGGAGCATGTGCCCGGCGTCCGGGAAGATCACGTGTTCGGCGTGGGGCAACGCCTGGACGATGGTGTCCGCATACGACTGCGGGGTGAGCCGGTCCAGGCCGCCGACCAGCACCGCGGCCGGTACGGCCGCCATGTGGATCAGCGAGTCGACCCGGTCCTGCTGGTCGATCCAGGGGCGGAAACCGCCAATGGTGGCCAGCCGCGCGTTACCGATCATGCCGATCGTCAGCCGTACCGCGTCCGGATCGGCGACCCGGCCGAAGCCCAGCCAGCGCACCCCCGGGTACAGCACCGGCATCACCGGCCGGTGCGGGCGCCACGGGCCGGACCGGGCCAGCAGCGCCGAGCCGGCGATCTCCAGGGTGCGGACCGCCCACGCCACCCCGGGCGCCAGCCCGTACGTGGTGTGCGCGGTGCCCTCGGCGGTGGTGCACATCAGCACCACTCCGGCTACCCGTGCGGTGAACTCGGCGGCGTGGCGGTGCGCGTATTCCATGATCGTCATGCCACCCATGGAGTGGCCGACGAGGACCACCCGGCCGGTCGGGGCCCGCTCGGTGAGGACCGCGTCCAGGTCGTCGGCGAGTTGGGCGAGGGTGGAGGTGTGCGGCGGACAGGCGGTGGATCGGCCGTGTCCGCGCAGGTCGAAGGCGATGATGTGGGCCGGTGCGCCGAGCGCCGACGGCAGGCCGTGGATCTGATGGCGCCACAGTCGGCTGTCGAGGGTCCAGCCGTGCAGTAGGACAACGGTCAACGGGCTGGCAGGGTCGCCGTACTCCTCGACGTGCAGGCGGACCCCGTCTGGCCGGTTGACCTCGGTTACGGAGGGCATGCCCTCCGATACCCTGAACCTACTCATAGGTAACAAGGTAGCGAATACGAGATCGGCCGCCAAGGCGTGATCGATATCGCATTTCTGCGCGTCGACCTGTTGGCCATAAAGCGCGAGACGCCCAATCGGGCGTTTCGCGCTAAGGGGCCGGAATCAGTCAGTTTCCCCGAACACGCCCGCGTCCGCCAGACGCTTCTCCGTCGCGTCCCATCCGTCCCCCGGGTTGGCGGTCGCCAGGACGCCGAGCTCCGCGCGGATCTTGGCGGCGTGCCCGGCATTCGCGAGCACCCGGATCTCCTCGACGAAGGCGTCCGAATCGGTGCGCAGGTGCAGGGTCTTGCCGTTGGTCAGGTTACGCACGTACGCGTGCTTGCCGTGGTTGAGCGGGATGACGTACTTGAACTCACCCAGCACGCTCAGTGCGCCAGCGGCGGCACCGGCCTGGCCGGCCCGGACGGACGCGCGCGCGGTCTTGGAGGTGTTGCTCGCCACGGCGGAACTCCTTGGGAGGGAAGTGGGATCGACAAGCGGCAGATGAAGCCGAGAAAACTGTACACGAGCACATACCGTGATCTCACCATCGGTCCCCGTAGCGGTTACCCGACCGGGAGTCGGCCGTTAGACAGTTCGTTACCAACCATTCTCAGCGTTCACTGGCGCAGCAGCGGTCCCACGCGGCATCATAAACCGAGTCCTTTCGAGATCGAGGTCGTAGGGGAAGACGCACCTCGGCTCCCGGGAGGTCCACCGTGCCTACACGTGGCGTCGTATACGTCCACTCGACCCCGCTTGCCGTGTGCCCGCACGTCGAGTGGGCGATCGCGCGTGTCCTGTCCGCGCCGGTCCGGCTCGAGTGGACGGCGCAGCCCGTCGAGCCCGCGGCTCGACGGGCCGAGTGTACGTGGTCCGGCCGTGCCGGTACCGGCGGCGAACTGGCGGCCGCGCTACGCCAATGGCCCATGATCCGGTTCGAGGTCACCGAGGAGCCCAGTCCCGGCCTCGACGGCGAGCGCTTCATGCACGTACCCGGGCGCGGCCTCTTTCAGGCGTCCACCAGCGCCAACGGTGACATCCAGCTGTCCGAGGACAGACTCCGGACGCTGCTGGCCGCGGCGCGTGGCCACGACGCGCTGACCCACGCGCTCGAGCGCGCCCTGGGCACCTCCTGGGACATCGAACTGGAGCCCTACCGCCACGCCGGCGAAGGCAGCCCCATGATCCTGCTCAACCGCGTCGGCTGACCGCTCGACCATCCACGCCACCAGTCCGCGAGCGCTGGCGGCTACCAGTCCCATCACCAGACGCGCCACCCGTCCCCGTGGGCCGGCACCCCGCAAGTATCCCTGATCATGCGTACGTCCGGCGGGTGGCCGGGGGAGCACCCATCTGATTGAGTGGGCGGGTGCGTACGC
Source organism: Micromonosporaceae bacterium (assembly GCA_032160285.1). GTDB lineage: Bacteria > Actinomycetota > Actinomycetes > Mycobacteriales > Micromonosporaceae > Planosporangium. Next base: position 12,431 of record JAVHWE010000056.1, read on the forward strand.
GAGCCGGAGCCGTC
>JAVHWE010000070.1:0-7441 GCA_032160285.1 Micromonosporaceae bacterium
GCCGGCCTGCCGGAGCCGGTCGCGCTGGTCGCGGCCGAGGACGTACCGCGGGGCAAGCCCGAGCCGCTGCCTTACCTGCGCGGCGCCGAACTGGTCGGGGCCGCGCCAGGGGACTGTGTGGTCATCGAGGACGCGATGGCCGGGGTGGCAGCGGCGCGGGGCGCCGGCATGCGCTGTATCGGAGTGGGGCCCGAGGTGGATCCGGCGGCGGTGACCACGCATGTGGCGAGCCTCGACGAGATCCGGGCCGGCGTCGGCGACGGGTTCAGGTGGCTCGCCGTCTCATCCGCTCTTCGGTAGCTGAGAAATGATCTCCGCGAGCTCCTGGGTCCGACGAACATCCGGGGCGATGCCCATGCCCAGGAACTGGCGATTGAGGACCCTCAACACCTCGAGCTCGGGGAGGCCGGCGTGGGTGGTCATGACCTTCGCGACGACGTATTGAATTCGCTGGGCGATGCGCAGGTCATTGGCTGACAGCGACACCGAATCCAGCGAGACGGGGGTGACCTTCTGGTACATGGAATAACGATAGGTGCAGGTCAGCTCGGTGGACAGCGCGGCGACCGACCGCAAACCGGCCGGCCGCCGTCTTGCTCCCGACGCCGGAGGTACGCGGCTCGATCAGCCGCTGATGAGCCTGCCGATGGTGCTCAGAATGTCGCCGTAGAACGTGCCATCCAGGTTTCGGAACAGCTCGAACCGCTCGCCCGGACTGCCGAAGAACGGCCGCAGCGTCCAACCCAGCTGGGTGCCGACGAAACCGAACAGCAGGATCCAGATGTACAGCAGGGCCATGCTCGTCGGCCGCTGCCCGGGTGCCGCCGCCGGCTGGGCCGGCCGGCCGTTCGGCTGCTGGCCCGGCTGAAGCTGGCCCGGCTGAAGGTGACCCGCCGGCAGCTGGCCGGGGTGAAGCTGGCCCGCCGGCAGCTGGCCGGCGTGGGCCAGCGCGGGGTACAGCTGGCCCGGCTGGAACTGGATCGGCGCGGTCACCGGCGGCGGGCCGGCCGTCGGCGCCGGCGCGGCGGTCGCCAGTACCAGATCGGGCTCCGTGGTTTCGGCCGCCACCGCGACGGCGCTCGCGGTCGCCGCCCAGGCCCGCGCCTCGGCGGCCTCGTGTTCGGCGTGCTCGTTGAGCGTCCGCATGCCGGTGGTGAGGAAGCGCAGCCCGACGAGGGCGGTCAGCATCAGGATGGCGACGTTGAGCAGCTTGAAGAAGGCGTAGCTGTGCGCGGTGATCAGGAAGAACAGGCTGATCGGCGCGAACGCCAGCGTCAGCACCGAGATCACGGTGATCGCCACCATGATCAGCGTGACCGCCTGCTGGACCGACAGGCGGGCGCCGAAGACCAGGTTGAACAGGTACAGGGTGGGCAGGCAGATGGCGAGTGTGGCGAGGAACAGCAGCGGCAGCTTGACCGCCGACGACAGCGCCTGCAGCCACCCGAAGTTGGCGCCCAGGACCGCGCCGTACAGCGCCAGGCTCACCGCCGAGCTGGCGAGCATCCGCCCGGTCAGTTGAGGAAGGTCGCGCTCGGTGATGATCTGGCGCCAGATGCTGTCCCGATCGCGCAGGATTCGCTCGATGACGAGCAGGCCGGGGCCGGGCTGAGTGTCCATGGGACCTCCGGGGTCCTCCGAAACGGGTCGGATGAATCCCCGGAGGGTACCCGTGGTCGCCACCGCCCGCTGCCCCTGCCGCCATGGCGTCCGGGGCAGGTCGGAGCTAGCCTGGTGCCCGGCGCTGGCCTGGCGGCGAGGGAGGGCGCGAGCGATGTACCCGGGAACGGACCCCCGCATGCGGGCCTCCGACGACGACCGGAAACGGGTGGTGGCCGCCCTGGAGCGGCACACCGCGGCGGGCAGGCTGAGCCTGGATGAGTACTCCGAACGTGTGACCCGTGCCTACCGGGCGGCCACCCAGCTCGACCTGGCGGCGGTCACCCGGGACCTGCCGGCCGAGTCCCCGGCCGCGACCGCTACCGTGTCGCGCCAGCTGCTGGTGGCGTTCGCGCTCGCGCTCGCGACCCTCGTGGTGCTGTTCGTGATTCTGGCGTTGGCACGCTGAGGTGGCGGCGTAGATCACGCCCGGCGGTGTAGATCACGCCCGGCGGTGTAGGCGGCGTCGGGCCCTCGGGGTGGCGCCGCCGGGGCGGCTGCAGCCGCCCCGACGGTCAGTCCGCCCACCGCCCGTCCGCGCTCATCCGAGTGCGGGTACGGGGTGCCTCGCGCCACTCGTGGCACCGGCCGGCGTGCGGTGAGCGGTGTCCTGCGACCACCACCGAGAACAATCAGACCCGAACCCGGTTGCCGACCCGGTTGGCGGCCGGGTGCAGATCGATCATCGTCGGCCGGCGAGGTCAGCTCGTCAGGCGCACCAGCATCGCGCCCATGTCGGCGTCCGGCCCGGCGTACAGCGCGCCGACCACGTGCGACACCAGCGCCTCCACGTCGTCGCGGCCGGCGTGCGCGCCCGCACTGAGCAGCGCGTCGAGCGCGCCGACCAGGTCGGTACCGCGGCCGCCGATCAGACCATCCGTGTACAGCAGCAGCCGGTCCCCGGTCGCCAGGTCGACCGAGGTGTCGGCGTAGGTCACCCCGGACGCCGCCCCGACCGGCAGTCCCAGCGGCCCGGCCAGCACCTCGGCGCGCCCGTCGCGCTGGTAGCGCACCGGGGCGGCCTGCCCGGCCGCGGCCCAGCGCAGCCGGTGCAGGTCCGCGGAGTACCGCGCCACGACCAGCGTCGCCGTCCGTTCGGGCTCCAGCGAGCACAGCATGGTGTTCACCGCGTCGAGGATCTCGGCCGGCGCCATGTCGAGCCCGGCATAGGCGCGTACCGCGTACCGCAGCCGCGCCGCCGCCGTCATCGCGGCCAGCCCGCTGCCGGCCACGTCGCCGACCACCAGCAGGGTCGACCCGCCCGGCAACGCGAAGGCGTCGTACCAGTCGCCGTCGACCCGGCCGCTGTGCTCCGACGCGCGGGACCGCCCGGTGACCCACAACCCGTCCGTGGAACCAAGTTCCGGCTCGGTCGGCAACAGCGCCCGCTGGAGTGCCTGCGCCGCGCGCAGCTCCGCGTCCACCCGGCGCCGCTGGGCGGCGAGCGCCTCCTCGGCCAGCCGCAGCCGGCCCGCCATCGCCCGCTCCGCCGTGACGTCTTGCACGGTGCCGTGGATGGCCACGACCGTACTGCGGTTCGGGAGCCGGCCCCCGCCGGTCGCCGTCGCTCCCGCGCCGGTCGCCGTCGCCGGGCGCAGCAACGGTTCGGCCACGATGCGCAGTTGTCGCCCGGCCAGCCGACCCGCCCCGCGGAATTCCCGGCTCAACTGCTTGCCGTCGACCAACGTGCGCCGGACCGCGTCGCGCAGGGCGGGCAGGTCACTGTCGTGTACCGCGCCGGCCAGGTCGGCGACGCGGATCGGGCCGGGCTTGTCGTCACCGAAGTACATCCGGTACAGCTGTGGCGAGCAGCGTGGTTCGGTGCTGTCCAGGTCCCACCGAAACGATCCGATCCGGGCGATCCGCTCGGCCTGCACCAGCTGCGGGTAGATCAGCTCTCCCTCGGCGTTCAGCCGCCACACCATCAGGACCCGGTCCCAGAGGCGGCCGGCCCGGACCGTCATCAGCGGCACCGGCGACGGACCGGACCGGCTCGATCTGGTCGGCGGGGGGTCCATCCGGGCCGGCCCCAGCCGGACCTGACCGCCGTCGCGCAGCAGCGTGGTGAAGTGCGGCAGCAGCAGTTCGCTGCCGACCCGCGGGTACACGGTGAGCAACGACACGCCCTCGCCGGCCGGGGAGGTCAACGCGGCCGCCGGGCCGTTGGCGTGCTCGATCCGGAAGTCGACAATCCGCCCGTCCTGCCACACCGGGGCCAGCATGGCGGCCGGGTCGGCGACGGTCTCCAGCACCATCGGCAACCAGGTACCGGCGTCGGTACCGTCGCCGGAGCCACCCGCGTCGCGCGCCGCGGCCGCCGCTATCAGCTCGGCCGTACGGCGGGCCACGGGTCCGGCCAGCGCCCCGAGGTACCGGCGGCGGTCGGAATCCAGGTCGAGCGGTTCCCGCCAGGCCACCCCGAGCGCGCCGAGCACCCGGTCGCCGTCGAGCAGGGGCGCCGCGAACACCGACCCGACCGCGTACCGGTCGTTCGTCATCGACGGGTACCGGTCGGCGATGGCGGCGGGGTCGGTAAGTAGCAGCGGGGTCCGGTCCCGGGCGGCGGCGACGACCGGCAGCTCGAACTGCGGCGGTACCCGCGACCATTCGGTGCGGTCGGCCGGGTTCATCCCGTACCCGCCGACGAAGCGGTGCGCGCCGTCCGGTTCCAGCAGCGTGATCACGACCGTGTCCGGGGGCGAGGATGCCGCCGTCGCCCCGGCGACCGCCTCGGTGATCTCGTCGTACGTGTGCGACGCGGCGATCCGGGAGCTGCCGAGCTGGTACTGGGCCTGCAACGCCTCGTGTGCCGAGGATCGGCCGGGTCGACGGGCGGCGGCGGCGGCCCGGGCGCGACCGCGCTTGACCTGGTCGCGCAGCCGCTCGTCGATCACGTCCGCCACCGGTGACCCGGATACCGTCAGTTCGGTCACGTCGACTCCGCCCGGATCCGGCGCGGTGGTACCGACGATCGCGGCCGCGACCTCGATCAGTTTGATATTGGTCTGTTGGGACAGCTGGACCAGCTGGTCGAAGCCCTCGTCGGCGGTGACCCGCAGCCGCTCTACCAGCACGCCCTTGGCCTGCTCGATCACCGCCCGGTTACGCATCGCGGTCCGGACCCCGGCCAGCTCGGTCCGAAGCTTCGTGACCAGAGTGGCGAGCGCCTCCGCCGGGTCGGGCGCCCCCGGACCAGCCGCCGCCGTATCCGCCGGCCCGCTTCCGGTCGGCCCGCTTCCGGTCGGCCCGCTTCCGGTCGGTCCGGTGCCGGTCGGATCCGGGCCAAGACCCGCCGTCGCGGTCGGATCCGCACGCCGCTCGTCCGGCCGCTCCCGCATGTGTTTCCCCACTTCCCGTGCATCCACCCGGTACCCAACGACCCGTCGATCCGCGCCGGCGAGCCGATCAACCGCGCGCGCCGGTCCGTTCCATCGTCCCCTACCCCGGTCCGCCGCCGCCTACCCCGGTCCAACGCGTTCGGGGCGCCGCCCGATCAGGCCGGGACGGTCCGCGCGGTCGATCCGGATCCAACCCGCCGCCGGTCCGCCCGACCCTGCGCGCCCCCCGTACGACTGTGTCGCGTCCACCGCCAGGCCCGGTATCCGACGACTGCGCGTTTACCGCTGGGTGCGCCGGGTAGTGCGGGTGGGTGCGGCACGGCGAGATGTCGACCGGGCGATCCGTCGAGGAGGTGGCTTTGTGGCGCGACTGCGGATCGCGATGGTGTCCGAGCACGCGAGCCCCCTTGCCGCGCTGACCGGCGCCGATCTCGTCGGCCCCGCGGCCCGGTTGGCCGGGCTGGTGACCGAACTGGGCGCGCGGGGCCACCGGGTGTGCGTGTACACCCGCCGCGACCATCCGGACCTGCCCGAGGTGGTGCGGTTCGCCGCCGGCGTCGAGGTGGTCCACGTGCCGGTGGGGCCGCCCGGTGCGGTGCCAGACGACGCCCTGCTGGCCGTCACCGGTGAGTTCGGCCGTTTCCTGGCGGCCCGATGGGCGGCGGCCACCGACGCGGCGGTGGCGGCCCGATGGACAGCGGCCACCGACCCGGCGGACGCCGACCCCGGCACGGATCCGGGCGGGACCGGTACCGCCGACCACACGCCCGATGTGGTGCACGCGCACTCCTGGACCGGTGGGCTGGCCGCCCTCACCGCCACCGCGTCCCACCGGATTCCGGTCGTGGTCAGCTACCACGGGCTCGGCTCGACCGAGCGGCGGCAGCGGGGCAGCCGGGACAGCGGCCCGGATACCCGGGTCGGCCTGGAACGGGAGCTGGGCCAGCTCGCCGACGCGGTCATCGCCGATGATGCGGAGGAGGCCGAGGAGCTGGGCCGCCTGGGCGTGCCGCGCGGAGCCATCCACGTCGTACCCGGCGGTGTCGACACCGCCCGGTTCAACCCGCACGGCCCGGCCGCTCCCCGCGCGTCCACCGGCCGGCAACGCATTCTCGGCATCGGACAGCCCGGGCGCCATGACGGCTTCGCCGACCTGGTCGGCGCGCTCCGGCTGGTACCCGGTGCGGAGCTGGTGCTCATCGGCGGTCCGCCGGCGGATCAGCTCGACCACCATCCGGACATTGTGGAGCTCCGCCGCCTCGCCGACCGGATCGGCGTCACCGACCGGGTCCGGCTGATCGGCCGGGTGCCGCCCGGGGACGTGCCGAACTGGTACCGGTCGGCCGATGTGGTGGCCTGCGCGCCCCGGTACGGGCCGGTCGGTTCGGCGCCGCTGGAGGCGATGGCGTGCGGGGTACCGGTCGTCGGGTACGCGGTGGGCGGGTTGGCCGAGAGCGTCATCGACGGGCTGACCGGCACCGTGGTGTCGATCCGGCGTGGACCGATCGGTGACTCGCCCGGCCGGGAGGTGCGGGGGCTGGCCCGCGCGCTGCGCGGCGTGCTCGCCGACACGGTACGCCGGATGAGCTACGCCAGCGCCGCCGTCGACCGGGTCGCCTCCCGGTACACCTGGGAGCGCGCCGCCGACGACGTCGAACGGGTATACGCGGACGTGATTGCGTCGATTGGGCGGCCTGATCGCAGCGGTGGCTCCCTTTCCTCGCCGCAGGTGCGGGGGTAGGTTGGTGTCATCACCTCGACCGGACGCCTGGTGCGTTCGGGCATTGATGGTGACGGCTGACTGATCGTCGTCTAGGACAAGGCGACGGCAACTAGCGGGACTGTGAGTGCCCACCCGGCGCCTGGCGTTCAAGCAACTGGACCCGGTACCGGTTCGTTGACCCGGTTGTGGTGCCCTTCCGCGGGTGTACCCGTGGATCGCACAGCGGTGTCGCCCCACCAGGCGTGGCCGCGCGGATGCGCCGCAACCTTGGATGACAAGGGGACGAAACCATGACCGTAGTCGCCAGCGACGTCCAGACCGGGGACACCCGGCTTTCCGAGCGCATCACCGCCACCCTCGCCAGCCCGGACCTGCAGGTCCGCCGCGGTTCGGCCGGCATCCGGGCGCGTGCCGGCAAGGATACCGACGACGCCGCCCAGGAACTGCTGACCCTCCTCGGTGACCTTCCCGCCGACAGCCCGGAGCGGCGGCGGGTGCGCAGCCGCGTGATCGAGTTGTACCTGCCGCTCGCCGAGTACCTGGCCCGACGCTTCCGTAACCGCGGCGAACCCTTCGACGACCTCGTCCAGGTCGCGAACCTGGGGTTGATCAAGTCGGTTGACGGCTACGACGCCAGCCGCGGCGCGGCGTTCACCAGCTACGCCATCCCGATGATCGTCGGCGAACTCAAGCGCCACTTCCGGGACAAGGGCTGGGACGT
>JAVHWE010000125.1:0-5737 GCA_032160285.1 Micromonosporaceae bacterium
CCGGCGGCGGGGGCGGCCCCGACCACCACCGCCGGGGCGGGCGTTATGGTCGGCGCGGTGGCCACGCCCACCACCGAAGCGGCCCCGATGGCACGGCCGGTGGCACCGACGAGCGGAGCCGGTGCGGTACCGGCCACGGCGATGGCCGCGGTGTCGCGGCGCGCGCCCGGCACATCGCCGGGAACGTGGTCGGACGGCGGCAACGTCCGGATGCCGAACGGGCCGTTGACGTCGTGCAGCGGCGGTGGTGCGAGGATCCGCGCGGGCAGCGACACCTGTGCCTGGACTCCCCGTTCGGTGCCGCCCAGCTCGACGGTGATCTGCTGACGGGCGGCCAGGTTGGCCACGACCAGCAGACCCATCCGCTCCGACGTCGCCACGTCGATCGAGCTCGGGGTGGCGAGCTGCTGGTTGGCCTCGACGACGCTCGCGGCCGACATGCCGAGGCCACTGTCGGCGATGAGGATCGTCGCGCCGCCGTCCTCACCGGTGTCGCCGCCGTCACCGGCGCGCCACCCGGTCACCGTCACCGGCGTGTCCGGCGGCGAGAAGGTCGTCGCGTTCTCCAGGAGCTCCGCGAGCAGGTGGACGACGTCGGCGACGGCATGTCCGACGATATGGATCTCGTCGGTGACATCGTGACGGATCCGCGGATACTGCTCGATCTCGGCCACCGCGGCGAGCACCACGGCGGACAGCGCGACCGGCTCTGTCCAGCGTCGACTGTTGTCGGCTCCGGCCAGTACCAACAGGTTTTCGTCGTTTCGCCGCATCCGGGTCGCCAGGTGGTCCAGCCGGAACAGGCTCGACAACTGGTCGGGGTCGGTTTCGGACGACTCGAGGTTGTCGAGCAGTTGAAGCTGGCGTTCCACCAGGGTCTGGCTGCGGCGGGCCAGGTTGACGAACATCGCGTTGACCCCGCGGCGCATCATCGCCTGCTCGACCGCGAGCCGGACGGCGGTGCGGTGTACGGCGGTGAATGCCTGCGCCACCTGACCGATCTCGTCGGCGGTGTCGATGGAGGTGCCGGCCACGTCGTTGACCGGATCGCCGCGCGCGTTGGTACGCAGCCGTTCGATCGCCTCGGGGAGGCGGCGGGCCGCGACGTCGAGTGCCTGTTCGCGCAGCAGCCGCAGCGACCGGGCCAGCGACCGGCCGATGCCCCACGAGGTGAACAGGACGCCGATGAGGATGGCGAGGGCCAGACCGCCGGCGAGCAGGGTGCCCCGCCACCGCGTGAAGCTGCGCTCGTCGGCACTGGACACCACGACGTCGAGCAGCCCCTTCTCGGCCTGCCGGATCAGTTCCAGGGCGCCGGTGCTGATCTCCCACCACTTCTGCGGGTCGATGGTGAGCCTGCCGACCAGCGCTTCGCCGATCGCCTGCTGCGCGAGCATCTCGCTGCCCGCGATCTGCGGGCTGTGCAGGATCTCGTCCAGGGCGCCCAGCTCGGATGGGTTGGCGCTGCCGCTGAACTGTTCGAGTACCGTCGCGCGCTGGGCACCCAGGTCGGAGAGGGCCCGCACGCCGGTGGCGTCGAGCCGGCCGGCGATGGTGAGTGCGTACAGACGACCCCGAACCTGGTCGGTGAGCTCCTTCGCCGCGGCCAACGTGGTCAGCGAATTGATGTGATGGCCCAGGGTCTCGCCGCCGGCGCCGACCCGGGACTCCTCCGGCAGGAGCGCGATCAGGGCGTGGATGTCGCGACTGTACGCGGCGAAGACGGCGTCCTGGCGCAGCCAGCCGTCGCGGACGGCGGCGCGTACCTGGTCGAGCTGGCGCAGCGCGGCGTCGACCTGCTGGTACGGCGCGCGTACCGCCGGGTCGGTACGGACCGTCCGGGCCGCCTGCCGCAGCGCGGCGGCCGCCCGGTCCACGGCGGCCCGGTCGGGTGCGAGGGCCGCGACGACGCGCGTCGCGTCCGGACCGGCCGGATCGGTCGCGACGGTCACGCCGGCCAGTACCCCGGCGGTGCGGTCGCGTTCCCGTTGCAACTCGTGCACGAGCGCGGTGACCTGCCGGGACAGGTGCACCTGGCGGGTGAACAGCTGCAGCGACTCCGCCTGGCGGACCGAGCTGACCACGCCGACGCCGACGACCATGACGAAGGCGACCGCCGGGATCGTCAGGGCCGCGGCCAGCTTGGTACGCACCCGCCAGTCGGCTGTCCGGAACAGTCGGGGCAGGCGTCGACGGTGCGACGGCCCCCCGCGACCGCGGACGCCGCGGGTACTGATGGTCATCGTCGACGGTGGCGGGGTTGCCGACAATGTCCACACCCTTCGTGTCCGTTTGGCAGCCGAGAGTTGCGACGCAGTGGTATGTGCGCGGCGTCTATCCAACCAGGACGCCAGGCCCAGTCAAGGGGCTGATTCGGTGGTACGCGGATTAGTGCAGCACCCGGGCTTGATAGGTCGTACCAGACAGGAAAGGATACGGGCCGGCACCGAACCCAGTGACATCGAACTATCGAGCTATCGACATCGAACACATCGACATCGAATCGATCGAAGGAGTCCCGGGTGTCCACTCCGGTCCGTCGCCGTCCGGCGATATTCGGCGTCGTCGCGCTGATCGGCTGTGCGCCGCTACTCGCCGCCTGCACGGCAAGTTCGGTCAGCCTGCCCAGGGCGCCGGCGACGGTCACGCTCGGCCTGCTCGCACTGGCGCCCGGCGACGCGTCGCCGCAGGCTTCCGGTGGCGGTACCCCGACCACCGGCGGGGCGGCCGCCCGCGGTGCCCAACTGGCGGTCGACGTGGTCAACACCGCCCACCCCGAACTGCCGTTGCCGCTCGCGGCCCGGGCCGGACTGAGTCGCGGTACCCGGCTGGCGCTCGCGGCAGCCGACACCGGCGGCGGTCCCGGGAGCGCGGTGCAGGCCACGGATCAGCTGATCAGGCGGTCGCACCCGGCCGGGATCGTGGTACTCGACTCCGGCGAGGTGATCCAGGCGATCGGCCAGCAGGCGGAGACCGCGGCGGTACCGGTGATCGACGCGTACACGTCGGCCGACGCCCTCGGTTTCCTGGGCCGGACCTGGTGCTTCCGGACCGGTCCGACCGACACGACGCTCCTGTCGACCGCGCTGGACGCGCTGAGTCAGCAGCCGCCACAGCCACCGCCACCGACGCCGACGCCGACGCCGACGCCGACGCCGTCAGTGTCGCCCCCGGCCTCCCCCGGTCAGCCCGCCGCGGGGGGCCAGGGCGTCGGCCAGGCCGCGCCGGGGCAGGCCACGCCGCGTCGGCTCGTGGTGCTCGACGGCGCCGGCCAGGTCGCGCAGAGCGGCGCGCCCAACCTGCCCGGGGTGTCGGAGTTGGCGCTGGCGCGTGGATTCGTGGTCGCCGCGCGGCTGCCGCTGTCGGCCGGCGCCGTCGAGCTGGCCGACAAGCTCGGCGCCCAGCCGCCGGACGCGGTCGTCGCCCTGGTCGGAACCGACCAGGAGGCCGGTGTGGTCAACGACGTCGCCCAGAAGCTGAAGGCCGGCGTACCGGTCATCGCGGTCGGCCCGGCGACCGGCGTCACGAACCCGGACCGGCGGGTACTGCGGTCGGTCGGCTGGTCGGCCGAGTACGCGGCCCGCAACCCCGCCGCGCACGCCGTCGACGAGATGTACCGGCAACGCTATGGCGTGCCGATGAACGAGGCGGCGGCGCGCTCGTTCACGGCTGTGCTCGCCCTTGCGGCCGCGGTCGACAACGGGCTGCGTACCGGAGCGTTGCGGGCGGACATGCCCGAGCCTGCCGCTCACGTCGTCGTCCGTTCGGAGATCCGACAGTTGATCTTCCAGGCCACCGACACGATCATGCCCTGGGACGGTATCCAGTTCAACACCACCGGCCAGAACCTGCTCGCCGCCGCGCTGGTGGAGCGGCGGGTCGGAAACGACTTCCAGGTCGTGTACCCACGCGAGCTCACCCGGCGGACCGGCACCGGCTGACCGGTCGTGGCACCCGCCGCGCGCGACCGCGCCGGTGCCGCCTGACCGACCGCGCCGGTGCCCGCCGGCCCGAGCGCGTACCCCTGTCACCTCCGCCTACTACGCTCGTCGGCATGAGCACGCCGCCGCCGGTCCTGGTCGTTGACTTCGGGGCCCAGTACGCACAGTTGATCGCCCGCCGGGTCCGTGAGGCCAACGTGTACTCGGAGCTGGTGGCGCACTCCATGCCGGTCCGGGAGATGCTCGACCGGCGGCCGGCCGCGATCATCCTGTCCGGCGGCCCGGCCAGCGTGTACGCCGACGGCGCGCCACAGGTCGACCCCGCCCTCTTCGAGGCGGGCGTACCGGTCCTCGGCATCTGCTACGGCTTCCAGGCGATGGCGCGGGCACTCGGCGGTACGGTGAGCCACACCGGTCTCGGCGAGTACGGCGGTACCCCGCTGACCGTCGCCGACGAGCCCGGCGTGCTCCTGCGTGACCTGGACAGCGAACAGTCGGTATGGATGAGCCACGGCGACAGCGTCGCCACCGCGCCGCCCGGGTTCGCCGTCACCGCCTCCTCGCCCGGGGCCACGGTGGCGGCGTTCGAGGACGTCGCGCGACGGTTCGCCGGGGTCCAGTTCCACCCGGAGGTCGGGCACACCCCGCACGGGCAGGAGATCCTGCGCCGGTTCCTCACCGACATCGCCGGTATCGCGCCGACATGGACCAATGACGAGATCATCGCCGAGCAGGTGGCGGCGATCCGGCAGACGGTGGGCGACCGGCAGGTCATTTGTGGACTGTCCGGCGGTGTCGACTCGGCGGTGGCGGCCGCGCTGGTCCATGAGGCCGTGGGTGACCAGCTCACCTGCGTGTTCGTCGATCATGGCCTGCTGCGGGCGGGGGAGGCCGAGCAGGTCGAGAAGGACTACGTGGCGGCCACCGGCATCAGGCTGAAGGTCGTCGACGCGGCGGACCGGTTCCTGGCGGCGCTGGCCGGCGTCACCGACCCCGAGCGTAAACGCAAGATCGTCGGCCGTGAGTTCATTCGGGTTTTCGAGCAGGCCGCCCGGGAGGTCGAGGCGGAACATCACGTCGAGTTCCTCGTGCAGGGCACCCTGTACCCGGATGTGGTCGAGTCCGGCGGCGGGTCGGGAACCGCCAACATCAAGTCACACCACAACGTCGGCGGCCTGCCCGACGACCTGACGTTCCGGCTGATCGAGCCGCTGCGGACGCTGTTCAAGGACGAGGTACGGGCGATCGGCGCCGCACTCGGCCTGCCCGACGAGATCGTCTGGCGGCACCCGTTCCCGGGGCCCGGCCTGTGCATCCGGATCATCGGTGAGGTCACCCGGGACCGGCTCGAGGTCCTGCGTGCCGCCGATCGCATCGCCCGGGAGGAGTTGACGCTGTCCGGGCGGGACCGCCAGATCTGGCAGTTCCCGGTGGTGCTGCTGGCCGAGGTACGCAGTGTCGGGGTGCAGGGCGACGGACGCAGCTACGGGCACCCGGTGGTGCTGCGTCCGGTGGAGAGCGACGACGCGATGACCGCCGACTGGTCCCGGCTGCCGTACGACGTCATCGCGCGGATCTCCACCCGCATCACCAACGAGGTACCCGAGGTCAACCGCGTCGTGCTCGATGTGACCAGCAAGCCGCCGGGCACGATCGAGTGGGAGTAGTCCCAGGACCGTGCCGCCACCCTGAGTTGCCAGGCTTGCCCAGCTCAGGTCACTGGCCGGCGGCCTGAACATTTCCCGGGGCCAGTCCGTACCTCTGGTGGGAGCGGTGTCGAGACTGGAGGTCGCATG
>JAVHWE010000185.1:0-7522 GCA_032160285.1 Micromonosporaceae bacterium
CCGCCGCCGTCGAGGTCGTGGAGGTGAATGTGGTGTTTGAGATCGAACACGGCATCGTCCACCCACACCGCCGAGCCGGGCGGCAGCCAGGCCGGGCGCACCCGTTGGCGCAGGCACGGCAGCCGGCCGACCCGCTCACTGACAATCTCCACCAGGTGGTCGGCCGGGCCGGCATGGTCGGCCCCGAAAACCGCGAGCGCGCCGAGATGCATCGGCGCCTGTGCTGACTCCAGGCAGAGGAAGGCCGTGTCCAGTGCGCTGAGTCGCTTCTCGTGCATCAATACCCGCTTCATCATTCGTTCGTGACCATGGCCCGTGTCAGCAGGCGAGCCGACCGACCCCCCGAAGGTAGCCGGCTTGCCTGCGGATACGTAGCTGAACGGTCACGATTGGTTGATGAAACTGGTCGGAAAGGTCAGTAGGTTACCGGGCGGTTGCCTTTCCCCCGTCTTCGCCCGCCGTCATCGCGGGTCGGTATTGGCGGCGTCCACTGTCGGTTTCCATCGCGCGCCGGAGCGCGCGGGTTACCTGCCCGAACTCGCGCTCGTTGTGCGTCGTCAGAAGAATGACCTCGTGGCCGTGGTAGGTGGCGAGCAGCTCGTGCCGCGGCGGCCAGCACCCGGTGCAGACGACATCGGCCATGCAGCCGATCAGGCATGGCAGCGCCACCGCGACGCAGACCACAAGCCAGGCGGCGGGCGCCCGGACGACACCCAGCAGCGGCACCGCGATGACGACCTCCAGGGCCGCCACAATCACACCCGCGGCGATGCCGGGGTGCGATGAGCCGCGCAGCCGCACGACGTCGGAGAGCTGTGGGATCTCGTACCGCTCATGGCCGGCGGCGAAGTAGTGGTTCGTGACAAGGATTCCGTTCTGCCGGTAGTGCACGACCACGCGCGTACCGGGCGGATCGAACACCGGGCCGTATGCCGGAAAGTCATCGGCGCTCATGCTTCCCCCTCATCGAGCGTTCGGAGCCGGCGCTGGACCGGATGGCAGTCGGCGGGCGGTTATCGGCGGTGGGCTCATCGCGGACCCTCACGGCGGACGCCCTGGGCAGTCGTCCTGGGGATCAGGTGTATGGAGAGGGTTGCGACATGATCGGCAGGACGGTGCGAGGTGGCGGCGTGGCCGCGGCCGCCGGCCGACGCTGGCCGGGCGTTGGTTGTGCGCTGGTTGTGCGTTGGTTGTGTGGCGATTGTGCGTTCGTTTTTGCTGGTCCGGCCGCTACGACCGGAGTAGCTCGCCGAAACACCGTTGCCTTTAACGCCCATTAGGCGCCCGCCCGCGTCAAGATGCAAGTGCATTTTTTCGATAACGATTGCAGGGCTGTCGACGGACGTGCAGGTATTCTGACCGGGATGCCTTCACCGTCCAGTCCCACGGTGCTGCGCCGCCAACTCGGAGCCGAGCTGCGGCGGATCCGCGATCATGCGCGGCGCACCGTTGCCGACGTGGCTGGCGAGCTGGGCTGGTCGGAATCAAAGTTGAGCCGCATCGAGACGGCCCATACCGGTATCCGTAAACTCGACCTTGAACGCCTGCTCCGGACGTACGGCTGCGACGACCGGACCCGGTCGCGGCTCGACGCGGTGGCGGTCCGGGCGCGGCAGCGGGCATGGTGGGAGGCGTATGGCGACGTTCTACCGGATGCCTACGAGACATATATCGGGTTCGAAGCCGAGGCGGTGTCGATAGCGACCTACCAGGCCCAATTGGTGCCCGGCCTCCTACAGACCGCGGAGTACGCCAACGCCGTCATGCGTGCTTTCCTGGACGACCGGTCGGACGTGATCGAACAACGGGTACAGGTCCGGATGGCGCGCCAGGCCGTGCTGACCCGGGATCCGTCACCGCAGTTGTCGGTAATCCTGGACGAGGCGGTACTGCGACGACCTATCGGCGGACCGAAGGTATTCCGCCGACAACTGCTGAGGTTGATTGAGGCGAGTGGACGGCCGACCGTGACAATTCTGGTGCTGCCGTTCTCGATCGGCGCACATCGCGCCCTGGATGGTTCGTTCGTCCTGTTGGATTTCGCTCAGAAATCCGATCCGGCCCTTGCCTATAGCGAGGGAATGACCGGTGGCGTGTTTCGCCACCGACCAGACGATGTCGCCGGCTACCGGGCCACCTTCGAGGCCCTGCGTCGGCGGGCGTTGAGCAGCGAGAAATCAATCACGCTGATCGAGGCGTTGGCCCGTGTCGACGGCTCGCCGGAGTAGAACTGACAAACCCTGCAATCAAAAGGATGTGTCCGGGTGTCGAATTGGTGTAAGAGTACCCGCAGTGCCGCGAATGGCGAATGTGTCGAGGTGGCCGTGTCGTCGGGCTCGATCGTCGTGCGCGATTCGAAAGACCCGCGGGGGCCGGTGCTGCGGTTCGGTACCGAGTCGTGGCGGGACTTCATCGCGCTCGTACGGGCCGGCAGGCTGGACCGTCCGGGTTCCTGATCGGTACCCTGTGGCGTCGTGGCGTCCACCGAGGCTGATCGCGACGGCGCGTCGGCCGACCTGATGCCGGTACCCACCGCGGAGATCGTCGCGGCGGTGCGGCGGTCGGGCGCGGACAATCCGTTGCTGGGTATCGGCCTGCCCTCGGCCGAATTACCCGATGGGCCCGATCGCCGGGTCCGCGACGACGCCGACGTGGCCGCGCTGATCGAGGCGGTCGGCTCCTGGGCTGGTTCGGCGGAGCGGCGGGTCGCCGCCTCGTTGGTGGTACTCGGGTACTCCGCCCGGATCGTCGGCCCGGCCGTGTCGGTCCTGCTACGTGACGGCATCCTGCTCGACCTGCGCCCGTCGAATGTGCGGTACCGGTTCGACCCGGGACGGGGCTTCGTGCTTGATCTGGTCCGAGCGGGGGGTTGGCGGGAAGCGGCCGCCGGTGGCGACTCCGGCTCGCTGTTCGACCACTGGACCCGCGTCGTCGTCGATTCACAGTTGGCTCCGCTGGTCGAGACCGTCCGGTCGGTGGTACCCGTGGCGTCCGCGCTGCTGTGGGGCAACGTCGCCGCGGGACTGGCCGGAGCGCTACGCACGGTGGCCGCCAGCGCGGCGGTACCGCCGGAGCGCTGTCA
This sequence comes from Micromonosporaceae bacterium, assembly GCA_032160285.1. Classification (GTDB taxonomy): domain Bacteria; phylum Actinomycetota; class Actinomycetes; order Mycobacteriales; family Micromonosporaceae; genus Planosporangium. The sequence goes on from JAVHWE010000185.1 coordinate 3,083, forward strand.
CGCCGCAGGGGGCCGCCTGCTCGACCGCGGTCCGCTCCGCGGCAGCGGCGAGTTGACGCTGCGCGGCGGACAGGTGGATTTCGTCCGGACCACCTGTTGCCTGTACTACCGGTTGCCCGGGGCGGGCCTGTGCGGCGACTGCGTCCTGGCACGTCGGGATGGCGGTTCCGATGGGGGTGCCCAGACGTAGCGTCGGCTCGGCGTCAGTGGCTCGGCCCCGGCTGTTGGTGGGGCGCCGACATTGATCTGGCGGGTCACGGCGCGTTTCGCTGACGGAGCCGACCGGCCTTGGTGCGGGCGAGGTTGCGCAGCCGCCTGGTCCGGCCGGCCTGGCCGATGGCGGTCAGCGCCGGTACCGAGGTGGTCTCCTCAACCACCTTGCGCTGCAGCCAGTTGGAGGAGTCCGCCAGCGCCGCCGCATCGACATCGCCGCCCTCCACCACCCGCTTGAACAGCTGCCACTCCTCGATGCGGCGCATGATGAAGCTCCCGGGATCGAGCAGTTCGGAGATGGTGGCCGTCCACGCCGCGAACGAGGCGGCGGACCGCAGTTGCGACGCGCGGTGGTCCACCTGCGCGAGCACCGTCGACTCGGCCGCTACCCGGTCGGGGTCCCGCAGGACAAGCGCGATCATCCAGCTGTCTTCGGTCGGCGGTACGGCGGACATCGCGGTCAGGTAGCAGCGGTGGCGGGCCGACGTGCCCGGCTCCCCGCCGCCCGCCTCGGCGGCTTCCAGCATTCGCTCCAGGTCCTGCCTGAGCGCCACGCCGTACCCCTCTCCCGCGACCCGCTCGGCACAGGTTACGCCGACCGGTCGGCGGGGCCGGTGGTCAGGCGGGGTGGTGCGGCCGGGCAAGCGTGCGCCGTCGAGCGTCGTCGTAGCTCACGCCGTTCTCGCTGAGCACCGTGGACATGGGTCCGGACACGCCCTGGCGAAGTATCCCCAGCAGGAGGTGTTCGGTCCCGATGGACCGGTGGCCCAGCGCGAGCGCCTCGCGCAGGCTGAGCTCCATCACCTTTCTGGCCTGCGGATCGAACGGTCCGCCCAGCAGACCGCGGCGGCGACGGGGCGGTGCGGGCGTCGGTTCGTCGAACGCGGCCGGCCCGAACGCCTGCTCGATACGGCGGAACACCTCGTCGGCGTCGATACCGACGGAGCGCAGCGCGGAGATCTCCGCGTCGGTCAGGCCGGCCCGCTGGGTGGCGGCGTCGAGGGCGCCCGACAGGCTTGCCGCGGTGACTCCGTACTCCGCCAGCAGTCGCGCTCCCGTGCCGTCCACCGCGACCACGGCGAGCAGCAGGTGCTCCGGGCCGGTCTTGTCGGCGCGACGTTCGGTAGCGATGCGCAGCGCGGTCAGTACGGTTTGGCGCGCGTTCTTGGTGAACCGCTCGAACATGACTGGGCTCCTAGTCTCGGGTCCGGTGGGCGTGCTTCTGGTGGACCGCTTGTCGGGTGACGCCGAGCGAGTCGGCGATCGCCTGCCAGGCCCAGCCGTGCGCGCGGGCGTTGCGGACCTGGACCGCCTCGAGCTGCTCGACGAGTTTGCGTAGCGCGGCGACCGCCCGCAGGCCGGTACCCGGGTCGGCGGCACCGGCGGCTGCGGTGAGGTCCGGGGGGTTGTCCATGGCCGTCAAGCTACCTTGACACGCGATCCGCTGTCAACCTACCTTGACGGCTGCGCGTCAGCCTCGACGGCGCGGCCGCACAAGTCCGGCCGGCGCCGGACGACCGTCGGTGTTACGGGTGGTCGCGGCCGTGGTAACACCTCGGGTGGCAGATGCGAGCGGGTCGAGGAGGCGACGATGGATACGGATCCGGCGGTACAGATTTCGATGGCGGGTGTGGTACTCGATTCGCTGGACGCCCGGGCACTGGCGGAGTTCTACCGTCAGCTGCTGGGCTGGCAGATCGGCTCCGACGAGGAGGGCTGGGTGACGCTGATTGCGCCCGGCGGTGGGCCCAAGCTGTCTTTTGCGACCGAGCCCGAGTACCAGCCACCGACCTGGCCGAGCGGCGCCGACCGGCAGCAGATGATGATCCATGTCGACTTCCTCGTGGCGGATCTGGACGCGGCGCAGGCGCACGCCGTCGCGATCGGCGCGACAGCCGCGTCCTGGCAGCCGCAGCCGGACGTCCGGGTCCTCATCGACCCGGCCGGTCACCCGTTCTGTCTCTTCACGGCCTGAGCCCGACTCGAACATACGTACGGTTGTGCGGTAGGGTCGCCGCATGACACTGGCATTTCAGACGCCGGCGTTCCAGGGGTCGTTGCTCGATCTCGGTGACGAAACCGGCCCGGGCCCACTCGGTGCGACCGTGCGTCGGACCATGCTCGACGACGGGGCGTGGATCGACGTCCGGCCCGGGTGGCTGCGTGGGGCGGACGCCCTGTTCGCCCGCCTGCTGACCGGCGTCCCGTGGCGGGCCGAACGCCGGCAGATGTATGACCGGGTGGTCGACGTGCCCCGGCTGCTGTGCTTCTACGGCGAGGGCGACCCCCTGCCGGACGCCGCCCTCGACGCCGCCCGCCAGCAGCTCGACGACCGGTACGCCGCCGAGCTGGGTGAGCCGTTCCGCACCGCCGGGCTCTGCCTGTACCGGGACGGCCGCGACAGTGTCGCCTGGCACGGCGACACCATCGGGCGCGGTGCCACCCACGACACCATGGTCGCGATCGTCTCGGTCGGCGCGCCGCGGGCGCTACTGCTGCGCCGACGCGGTGATCATGGCGGTCGCCGGGTCCTGCGCCATGACGTGGGCCACGGCGATCTGATCGTGATGGGCGGCAGCTGCCAGCGCACCTGGGAGCACGCCGTGCCCAAGACCGCCCGGCCGGCCGGGCCCCGGATCAGTATCCAGTTCCGGCCGCGCGGGGTCCGCTGACGGTGCCGCGGCCTGTCACCGGTGCATGCGGGCTCGGCACGTCGCTCGCAAGGGCGCGTTGCTCGGAACGGCCAGCGGCACGGGGGGACCGCTGGCCGTCCCGGGTCTGTGGGGCCGCGCGGGTGTGCGGCACAATCATGGTTCCCGCTACGGCAGTCGCGGGGACCCGGGCGAGGGGGCGAGCTGGGGCATCAACGCCGGCGGGGTATCTCTACCCTGTCCGTGCCGATCCATGTGTACGCGTATCTGTGCGGTCCAAGAGTCCTGGTCACCGTCCGGATCGGGGCAACCCCACCGGTGCGATCCGTCGCTGTAGTGCCAGCGCTCATCGCCGGGCATTAAAACACTCACGCCGGGCCTTCCGTTGCGAACCGTAATCAGGCAAACACTAAGGGGGGCGGCGTCCCGGCGGAATCAGCCGTCAGGGTGCAGTCGCACCCGCGGATGATGCGTCGGGTCGGTCCACGCGGGACGGAGGCGACGCTGATTGGCGGCGGCTGTGGTGTATTCGTCCGGCGCAGCTGACGATGCGTCGGGTACGCCATCGGGGCCCGTTACCCGGATGCGGAGCGGCCGGATCCGGGCAGAATAGTGAGTGAGGAGGCCACGTGGCCCAGCAGACGATGCGCGCCGCCGTGCTCGACAGCGTCGGTGTGATCACACTACGGGAGCTTCCGATGCCGGCGCCCGGCCCGCACGAGGTGCTGGTACGGGTGACCGCCGTCGGTACCTGCGGCTCCGACGTGCACTACTACCGGCACGGCCGGATCGGTGACTACGTCGTCGAGGCGCCGTTGGTCCTCGGCCACGAACCGGCCGGGACCGTGGTCGGGCTCGGCTCCGCCGCCAGCCGGCACCGCCTCGGCCAGCGGGTCTCCATCGAGCCCGGGGTACCCGACCTCACCTGCCGGGAGTGTCGTGCCGGCCGGTACAACCTGTGCCCGCGGATGCGCTTCTTCGGTACGCCGCCGATCGACGGCGCGTTCTGCGAGTACGTGGTGGTGCGGGAGGATTTCGCCTACGGCGTACCCGACGGGTTGTCCGACGACGCGGCGGCGTTGATCGAACCGTTGTCGGTTGGGCTATGGGCCTGCCGGAAGGCCGGGATCGGGCCGGGCGCCCGGGTGCTGGTGACCGGGGCCGGACCCATCGGGCTGATGTGTCTGCAGGCCGCGCGGGCCTTCGGCGCCACCGAGATCACGGTCACCGACGTCAACGCGCACCGGTTGCGCGCTGCCCGCGACCTCGGTGCCACCGCCACCCTGGACGCCGGCCGGACCCGGCTCGCCGACGCCGGCATCGAGCCGGACGTGCTGCTGGAGTGCTCCGGATTCCCGCCCGCGATCGGCGACGCCATCCGCGCGGTACGGCGGGCCGGCCGGGTCGTCCTGATCGGAATGGGGGGCGACGAGATCCCGCTGCCGTTGGCACACGTGCAGAACCGTGAACTGGAGATCACCGGCATCTTCCGGTACGCCAACACCTGGCCGGCGGCGATCAGTCTCGCGTCGTCGGGCCGCGTCGAGCTGGACGCCCTGGTCACCGGCCACTTCAC
>JAVHWE010000263.1:0-5366 GCA_032160285.1 Micromonosporaceae bacterium
ACCGGCCTCGCGTCGGCGAACATGGTGGCCGTGCGTTCGGGCGGCGTGCCCGGATCGATGGGCACGTAGGCGGCGCCGGCCTTGACCACCGCCCAGATGGCGACCGCCAGTTCGATGCGCCGCGGCAGGGCGATCGCGACGATCCGTTCCGGGCCGGCGCCGCGCGACAGCAGCAACCGGGCCAGCCGGTTCACCGACGCGTTGAGGTCGGCGTAGCTGAGGTGTTCGTCGTCGCAGGTCACAGCGATGGCCTGCGGCGTGCGGGCGACCTGGGCCTCGAAAAGCTCCGGCAGGCTCGCGTCCGGCACGTGCCGGCGGGTGTCGTTCCACTCGGTCAGTACCGTGCGGCGTTCCTGCTCGCCGACGATGTCGTAGGCGCTCAGCGGTCGGTCCGGTGCGGCCAGGACGGCGGCGAGCAGGCGCTGCAAACGCGCCACCACGGCCTCGGCGGTCTCGCGGTCGAACAGGTCGAGGGCGTACTCCAGCGTGCAGTGCAGCCCGTCCGGCAGGCCGCCGGCGTGTCGTTCCCGAACGTTGAGGCCGAGGTCGAACTTGGCCCCGCGGGTACGCACCCGTACCGGGGTGAAGGTCAGGCCGGGCACCGTGACCTCGGCGTCCACGGTGTTCTGGAACGCGAGCATGACCTGGAACAGCGGATGGCGAGACAACGAACGGGTGGGGTTGAGCATGTCGACCAGCCGCTCGAACGGCAGGTCCTGATGGGCGTAGGCGGCCAGGTCGATATCGCGGGTGCGGGCCAGCAGGTGCCGGAACGTCGGGTCACCCGCGGTGTCGGTGCGCAGCACCGGCGTGTTGACGAAGAACCCGATGAGGTCCTCCAGGGCCTCGTCGGTGCGCCCGGCGATGGGGGCGCCGATCGGGATGTCCGTGCCGGCGCCCAGTCTGGTCAGCAGCGCGGCGAATGCCGCCTGGACGACCATGAACAGGCTCGCCTGTTCGTGGCGGCCCAGTGCCAGCAGCGCCTCGTGCTGCGCGGGCGGGACGTGGAAGTCCAGCGCGTCGCCTCGGAAGGACGGTTCGACGGGGCGCGCACGGTCCTGTGGCAGGTTCAGCTCGCCCGGCAGGTCGGCCAGGGCGGACCGCCAGTACGCGGCCTGGCCGCTGATGGCGCTGGCCGGGTCGTCCTCGCCACCGAGCAGCTCGCGCTGCCACAGGGCGTAGTCGGCGTACTGGACGGGCAATGGTGACCAGTCGGGGGCATGCCCCTCGCGCCGCGCGATGAAGGCGGTGGCCAGGTCGCGGGCGAACGGCGCCATCGACCAGCCGTCACCGGCGATGTGGTGCCACACCATCAGCAGGACGTGCTCACCCGGTCCCAGCACGAACAGGTGAATACGCATGGGCGGCTCGGCGGCCAGATCGATGCCGTAGGCCACCGCCTGCTCCAGGTCGGCGGTGAGCCGGTCGACGCTGGTGTGCGCGATCCGCAGCGGCGCGGTGCCCTCCTCAGGCGACAGCACCCGCTGGTACGGCACGCCGTCGGACTCGGCGAAGACGGTACGCAGGCTTTCGTGGCGCGCGAAGACATCGGCGAAGGCCGCACGCAGGGCGGGGACGTCGAGCTCGCCGGACAGGCGCAGCGCGGCCGGCATGTTGTAGGCCGCTGACGGTCCTTCCAGCTTGAACATGAACCACAGCCGCTGCTGGGCGAACGACAACGGCAGCCGATCCGGGCGCTCGTAGCGGCGCAACGTCGGCCGCACCGTTCGCGAGCCGGCCACCAGCGCCGCCAGGCCGGCCACGGTCGGCGCCTCGAAGAGGCTGCGGACGCTGAGGTTCGCCCCGAGCAGTGATCGGATCCGGTTCATCACCCTCGTGGCGCGCAGCGAGTCGCCCCCGAGGTCGAAGAAGTCGTCGTCGACGCCGACCGGCTCGCGGCCCAGCAGGTCCGCGACGACACCACAGAGCAGCTCCTCCACGGCCGTGGTGGGCGCACGGTACGTGGTTGCGGCCTCCACCTGCGGCGCCGGCAACGCGGAACGGTCGACCTTGCCGCCGGCGGTGCGCGGCAGCTCGGGCAGCGCGACGAAGGCGGCCGGCACCATGTACCCGGGCAACCGGTGCGCTGCCCACGCCCGTAGGTCCTCGACGCCCGGCGGCACCCCGTCTGCCCCGACCACGTAGGCGACCAGCCTCGGGTCGGCGCCGTCGTCGGAGCGTGCGGCCACGGCGACCGCTGCCACGCCGGGGTGCGCCCCCAGGGTCGCCTCGATCTCGCTCAGCTCGATTCGGAAGCCGCGGACCTTGACCTGGTCGTCGCGTCGGCCGAGGTACCCCAGCGTGCCGTCGCGATTCCAGCGCACCCGGTCACCGGTGCGGTACATCCGCTCTCCCGGCGTGCCGAAGGGGCAGGCAACGAACCGCTCCGCGCTGAGTCCCGGCTGTCCCAGGTAGCCGCGGGCCAACCCGCCGCCGGCGAGGTACAGCTCACCGGCGACGCCCACCGCAACGGGCCGCAGGCGGTCGTCGAGGACGTAGACCCGACGGTTGGGCAGCGGCGCACCGATCGGCACCGGATCGTGGGGGCGGCCGTCATCGGTCCAGGCTGTCGAGTACACCGCAGCCTCGGTCGGTCCGTAGACGTTGAGGACACGGGTGCCGGGAGACGTCGCCTTCAGGTCGGCCAGCAGCTTCGGCGGTACGGCCTCGCCGGCCAGGGCCAGGGTGCCGACGGCAAGGGAGTCGCCGCGTTCCAGCAGCGCCGCCACCGCTGAGGGCACCGCGCACACCAGCGTCGGCCGCAGCTGCGGGCGGTCGGCGAGCTCGAGCACGTCGGCGACGATGTCGACGGTGCCACCGAGAAGCAGGGGCACCAGGGTGTCGAACACCGACACGTCGAAGCTGAGCGAGGTCGCCGACAACACCCGCTCGAACCGCTCGACGCCGAGGTCCGTGACCGCCCAGGAGACCAGATCCGCCACGGCGCTGTGCGGTACGACCACACCCTTGGGTCGCCCCGTGGAGCCTGACGTGAAGATCGCGTACGCGGGATTTGCCGGCGAGACGGGCGCACGACGCTCGGCGTCGGTGAGGTCGGCCGCTGATTGCGCGGCCAGTCGCGACGCCGTCGACGGGGTGTCGAGGACGACGCACAGCGCCGAGTCGGGCAGTCTGCCCGTCCGAAGTGCCGCTGTCGTCACGGTGCAGACCGGCCGGGCGTCGTCGAGCAGCAGACGCACCCGCTCGGCCGGGTAGGCGGGGTCGATCGGCAGATAGCCCGCGCCCGCCTTGAGTACCGCCAGCACGGCCACCACCATCAGCGGTGAGCGTGGGGTCAGCACGGCGACCAGCCGCTCCGGGCCGGCACCGTTGGCGACCAGCTCCCGGGCCAGACGATTGGCCGCGGCGTTGAGCTGCGCGTACGTCAATGTCGTCGCGCCGTGTCCGACGGCGATCGAGTCGGGGCGGCGGCGGACCGTTTCCTCGAATACCGCCGGCAACGGCACGGCCGAGACGGCGCGTGCGGTGTCGTTCCAGCCGGCCAACACCTGCCGGCGCTCGTGTACGTCCACGATTTCGCACTCGGCCACCGTGGCGTCCGGCCGCGCCGTCATGGCCTCGAGGACGCGCAGCAGCTGGGCGGCGAGCCGGTGCACGGTCGAGGTGGCGAAGGCGGCGCCCGCGTACTCAAGACGCAGCCGAAGCTGTGGGCTCGTGGCAACGGTGAGCGCGAGCGGGTAGTGCGTGGAGTCGACCTGATCCACCGCGACTGCCCGCACGCCACCGTACGGGGCCACGGTGAGGGCGGCGAGTCTGGCGCGGTGCTGCTCGTCGATGAGCAGCGTATCGAACAGTGGGCGGTGACCCGCGATGTTCTGCAGTTCACCGAGGCCCACCTGCGGCAGGTCGGCGGCCCGCTGCCATTGGTCGGCAAGCTGGCCGACCAGGGCCGCGACGCTGCTGTCCTCGTCGATTCTCACCCGCAGCGGCACGGTGTGTACCAGCGCGCCGACCAGACGATCCGTACCTTCGGTGCGGCCCGGCAACGCGGCGCCGACGATGACGTCGCAGCGGCCGGTGAGCCGTGCCACCAGGACGCTCCAGGCCGCGAACACAACGGCGGCGACGGGGCGGTCCATGGCGTCGGCGGCCGCGTGGAGCAGGCCGGTGTGGCGTGCGTCGAGCCGCATTTCGTGTACGTGAACGCCGTGCTCGTCCGGCTCCCGGGCCGGTGGGGCCACCAGGGTGGGACCATCCACGCCCGCCAGCACCTGCCGCCACATCTCCCGGGCCGCGCTCCGGTCCTGCGCGCCCATCGAACCGGCGTAGCCGGCATATGGGGTGGCCGGCGGCAGCGCGGTACCGGTGTGCACCGCGCCGTAGTGGGTGATCAGTTCCTCGGCCAGCAGGGCCGCCGACCAGCCGTCGACCACCAGCTGGTGGTAGCTCAGCACCAGACGGTGCCGAGCGGGGCCCACCGCGGCGAGGAGGAAGCGGACCAGCGGCGGCCTGGTCAGGTCGAATCCGCGGCGGTGCTCCTGACAACGCCGCGCGAGCAGGGCCTGCGCGAGGTCCGTGCGCTCGGCGGTCAGGTCGACGGTCTCCCAGGTGATCGACGCCGTCGGGGAGCGCAGCAGTCGCGGCTCGCCGGCCCGGTCCTGGGTGTGCACCGCCAGGTGGAGGGCGTCGTGGCGGTCCACGACGGCCTCGGCGGACCTGCGCAGCGCCGCGACGTCAAGATCGCCGGTCAGGTCGATGGTCACCTGGCCGGTGTAGACATCGTCGGCGTCGGGGTCGAACCGGGCGTGGAAGAGCAGGCCCTCCTGTACCGGCGACAGCGGGTACGCGTGGGTCGACAAGGCGCCACCGGACGCGGACGTCGCAGCGCGATCCGGCACGTCGCCGAAGCCCGGGTCGTCGCGGAGCAGGTGCGCGGCCAGGGCGGCGGCCGTCGGCGCCTGGAAGACCGTCCGTACCCTGACCTCGATGCCCAGCGTCGCCCGCAGCTTGCTCACCAGCCGGGTGGCCAACAGCGAGTTTCCGCCGAGGACGAAGAAGTTGTCGTCAGGATCCACCACGTCGCGGTCGAGAACGTCGGCCAGCACCTGGCACACCGTCTGCTCCAGCGCCGATACGGCGCGCGGTGCGGCCGCACCGACCTGGGCCGGCAACGCCGCAACGTCGACGACGGCGACCGTGTCGACCGCGGGGTGGCCACGCAGCAGCGCCTCGACATGGGCGCGCTCCACCCGTACACCGCGGCGGTACAGGCGGCCGTCGGTGCGGCCGACGTGGACGAGCCGGCCGTCGGCCAGTCGGCGGACCAGGTCGCCGGTACGCCACATCCGCAGACCCGGCGCCCCGAACGGCGCGGCGACGAACCGCTCGGCCGTGGCACCGGGCCG
>JAVHWE010000433.1:0-11905 GCA_032160285.1 Micromonosporaceae bacterium
GGACGGGTTCTTCCACGACGAGGCCGGTAACTGGGCGGTCCGGGGCGGCAGCCCGCTGCGGTACGACCCGACCAACGAGCCGGGCATCCACGCGCCCTGGCTGTACAACGCGCTCGGTCAGCCCTACAAGACCCAGGCGACGGTACGGCAGATCGTGAACACCGTGTACACGACCGGCCCGGGCGGCCTACCCGGAAACGACGACCTCGGCACCATGTCGGCCTGGTACGTGTACGCGGCGCTCGGCATGTTCCCGCAGGTCGTCGGGCGGGCCGAGGTGCTCCTGGCGGCGCCGCTGTTCCCGCTGGCGACGATCACCCGGGCGGACGGCACCCGGCTGACGATCACCGCGCCCGGCGCGTCGGCCGCCAACGCGTACGTCCAGCGGGTCGCGGTGAACGCGGTCACCTCGACGGCGTCCTGGCTGCCGGAGTCGTTCACCCGCACCGGCGGGACGGTCAGCGTCACCGTCGGACCCGCACCGAACACCTCGTGGGGCACCTCCGCCGCGGACCTGCCGCCAGACCGGCTCGTTGGCTGACACGCCGGTCAGCCCCGGCGAGCATCTGCCGGTACCGGTCGGTTTTCGACCGGTACTACGGGCGCCAGCGCTCGTCGGCCGCACCATAGCCGGCGTCGTAGCCGGCCGGGCGGGCCCGTAGGGATCGCGGCGGTGGATCGTCCTGGGCCCGGTCGTCTCGGCCGCCGGACCGCCGGTAGCGCTCGTCGTCATTGCGGGGGTACCCGCCGGCATCGTCATTGCGGGGGTACCCGCCGGCATCGTCATCGCGGGGGTACCCGCCGGCATCGTCATCGCGAAGGTACCCGCCGGCGTCGTTATCGCGGCGGCTCCACCGGTAGACCTGGGCCGTTTCTTCGGGCTGCGGGGCGGGGCGTCGGACCCGCTCGCCGGCCGGCTCGGGGGGAGCGTCCCAGCTTTCCATCCAGCTCCACGCACTCGGCTCCGACGCGGTGGCGGGCAGCGCCGGCCGTGGCTGCGACGGCTCGCGCCAGCGCCCCGGATCGTCGGCGCGCAACTCCTCGTACCGCGCCTCCGCCCAGGACGTCGCGCCGCGACCGGCATCACGCCGGTCGTCAAGATCGACCACCCGGTCGCGGCCCGGATCGGTGGGGCGACCGGTACCCCGGTCGCGCTGCGGCTCGCGGCTCCACACGTCCTCGCGTGCACCGTCGCGTCCCCGATTCGGGGCCGGATCCCGGTCGCGAGGGTGGTCGGGCTCGCGGCGGCCCTCCTCCCGGCGGACCGCCGCCCAACGATCCTCGATCCGCACATCGGTGCCGGAGACATCGGACTGCATCGCGGTTCGCCGCTCCCCCATCCGCAGCTCACGGCCTCGTTCGTCGCTGCTCAGGCTGGCCCAGCGGTCACTGGTACGGAAGCCGGTGACCCGGTCGCCGTCGTCCTCGGTCGGGTCCGCGGCGCGCCGCCGCCCGCCGCCGTAGGGCTCCGCGACCGGGGCGGCCCCGGCCCGACCATCGGTACCGGGTCGGTCGTCCGCGCCCAACCGTTCGTCGGCCTCGGATCGTCCCCGACCGAAGGCGCGGCCCCGGTCACCGGTGCCCGCGCCGCGACCGTTGTCGCCGAGACCCGCGGCGAGCAGCCGGTCGTCGCCGAGCCGCCGCCGCAGCAGCTGCTCGGTCCAGGACTCGCCCTCGTCGGTGCCGCCCTCGCGGGCCGGTCCGGGTGGACGCCGCTGCGCCGGCGCGGGGTCGGCGCCCCGGCTGCTGCCGTAGACGGTGCCGCGACCGGCGTCGTTCTGGTCGACGATGGTCTGGCGGGTGGTGACCTTGACCGTCTCCGTGCGGACCATGCTGTGCGGCGCGGTCAGGCCCGGCGCCGGACCCACCGGCGACATCGGTGGCGGCGGTGCCGGCCGCGGCATCGGCACCGGCTGGGGTGGCGGCTGCCGCACGGCGGCACCCCGCTCCAGCTGTACCCGCAGCGTGTCGCACTGGCCCCGCAACGCGTCAACGGACTCCTGCAGCGTGACCACCCGCGCGCCCAGCGACTTGTGCGTCGCCCGCGCCGCGGTGGTGATGTCCTCGCGCAGGTCCTCCCGGAGCACGTCCAGCTCCTCGAAGACCATGTCCTCAACCTGGGCGCGCACCGCGTCGGGGTCACGACGGAACGCCATCGACACGCCGATAAGTACGACCGCGACAATGGCGAGCAGAACCGCGACCCGCATGATGCCGGTATTGTCGCCGCCGAAGAGGACCAGCAGTGCGGCCACGGGGGCCAACCCGACTCCGGCCCACAGCAGACCCGGCAGCAGCGGCGGCCCGGCCCGTTGTTGCTGAGAGTCCGCAGGCGGCATGGGTCTAGACCTTACTCAAGACTCCCGCCGGGGGAAATGGGTGCCGCAAGCACGCAGCATGGCCGTAACACCCACGAATCATCCAGACGCGTCCGTGGCGAACGCTGAATCCGACGAGAATACGAGGCCAATCGTGATGGTACCGCCCCGGAGCGCGGCCTTGGTCTGCGGTCCACCGGCGTCGAGACCGGCGAACCGGCCGAACCGGATGTTGTAGGTTTTCTCTAAACCGACCTTGCAGAACGGCCGCTGCGGACACTCGGCCGGACCGCCCAGGACCGTCGCCCGGCCGGAGCATTTCGCGGCGAATTCACTCAATGTGGTGATGTGGTATTTGTCGGCGAGCGCCTTGGAGACGCCGAACGCGTTCTGGTTGGCGGCGGCGGCCGGTTCCCCGATCGTGAGCCCCACCTGTGCGGCGAGCTTCGTCAGGGTCGCCACGGTCTTGTCCAGATCGCCGGAGGAGACGGTGGCCGCCGAGGGGCCGTTGACCTTCTTGTTGAGGAATTCCGTCAGCGAACCCGCGTACTCCGGCACCACCTGGATGTCGCCCTTCTCCAGGGCCGGTTCGTACAGTTCGCGATTGCCGATCTGCTGGACAGTCACGGTGTAGCCGGCGGCCTCCAACACCAACCGGTACAGCTCGCCGAGGGTCTGGTTCTCGCTGAAGTTCGCCGCTCCGACGGTGAGCTTGCCGCCGGACCCCTTCGCGATGCCCTCGGTGAGTTTGCCCTGGGCCGCGAACTCCTCCGCGGCGATCTTCGGGGTCTTCCGCTCGACGTCGGTGGCCCGATTGAGCGCGACCAGTTGTTTCTGGCCGACCGCCACGGACACCCGGGCCAGCGCGGCGAGTACCGCGGCGCTGCTCGCCTTCGAGTTGACCACCGGGATCACGTTGTCGACGGCCTGGAGCTTCTTGTCGTCGGTCAGCACGACGAGCTGCTGACCGCCGACCGGCTTGCAGCCGGGGCCCGTGACCTGGGTAGCGGATTTCGTACCGGATGAACCGGACGAGCCGCAGCCAGCGCCGAGACCGACGGCGGCCACGCCGATCAAGCCGGCAGCAACGAGGAGTGCGACGCGCCTGACGGTACGCATCTGGGTCCGCCTTCCGTTTCCCCGGCCCGGCCATCCGACCGACCGCCTGTCGACCGGCGTCATATCTGAACCACCGGCACCTATCCAGACAACCCGGTCTCGGGACCACCGGCAGGCAAATCGGGATTTTTTATGTCTAAGCCCCTAACGGTTCGGCCACGACCGGCTCGGTCACCGCGTCACCCGTGCCCGCAGGCCGGCCGGTGTCACCAGGCGCTGCACCCCGGCCAGGACCAGTTCGGCCGCCACCGCCAGACCGGCGATGAGCAGGCCGCCCGCGAGGATCTGGCCACCGCCGGCGGCGATGGTCAAGCCGAAGCCGGCCGCCACGATCTCCCCCAGGCCGCCCCCGTTGACCAACGCCGCCAGCCCGGCGGTGGCGATCACCTGAACCGCCGCCGTGCGCAGCCCGGCGGCGAGGTACGGCACCGCCAGCGGCACCTCGACCCGCCACAGCAGCTGCTTGCCGGACAGACCCATCCCCACCGCCGATTCCCGCACGTCCGCATCGACCTCCCGCACCCCGGTGTACGCGCTGGCGAGCAGGGACGGGGCGGCGAAGACCGCGAGCGCCAGGATCACCGGCGGCGCGCCGAACCCGACCACCGTCAACGGCAGGATCGTCAGCAACGCGATCACCGGGATGGCCTGGGTCGCGTTGGAGGCCAGGACGACCAGCGCGCCGCCGGTGTCCCGCCGGGCGAGCAGGACACCGAGGGGCCACGCGACCGCACAGGCCAGCAGCACCGCCGCGGCGGACAGGCGCAGGTGTTCGCCGAGCCGGGTCAGGATCCCGTCGGGGTTGGTCCAGTTGAGCGGATCGTTGAGCCAGACGATCATCTGCCGGAGCGCGCTCATCGGTGCCGGCTCCACGGGGTGAGGGCCCGGCCCAGGAGGGCGAGCATCAGGTCGAGCGCGACCGCCAGGACGACGCAGGCGATCGCGCCGGTCGAGATCTCGGCCTTGTAGAAGTTGTTGCGGAAGCCGTCGATGATCAACTGACCGAACCCGCCCCGGCCGACCAGTACCCCGACCGTCACCAGGGCCACCGTCGAGACGGTGGCCAGCCGTACCCCGCTGATGAGGCCGGGCAGGGCGAGGGGCAGTTCGACCCGCAGCAGACGGGCCCACGGGCCGTACCCCATCGCAGCCGCGGACTCCGCCACATCGGCGGGTACCTGCGTCAGGCCGGTCAGCGTGTAGCGGACCACGAGCAGCAGCGCGTACAGCACCAGGCCGATCAGCACGGTGGCCCGGCCGGTCCCAACGAATGGTGCTAAGAACGCGAAGAGTGCAAGTGACGGAATCGTGTATAGAACGCCCACAGCTGCCAGAATCGGTCCGGTAAGCCGGTGTACCCGATAGGCGAACGCCGCGAGAGGAACGCCGACCAGCACGGCCAGCGCGACCGTTTCGACGGTGAAGGCGAGGTGCTCGACCCCGCGGTCGCGGATCGTGGCGGCGTTGTCGCGCAGGAAGCTCCACGAGAACCACGGCTCCGCGGTCGCGGCCCGGGCAAGAAAGGACATGATGAACGGTACCGCCGAAGACCACAAACCGGCTCGAATCACCCTGGAGGATGTCCGCAAGGAGTACCCGGACGGTACGGTCGCGGTCGAGCAGTTGTCGCTGGAACTGGCCGCCGGCGAGGTGACGGTCCTGATCGGACCGTCCGGCTGCGGTAAGTCGACGGTTCTCCGCATGATCAATAGGCTGGTCGAGCCCACCTCCGGTCGGGTACTTCTGGACGGCGAGGATGTGATGCTGGCCGATCCGGTCGCGTTGCGACGGCGGATCGGGTACGTCATCCAGAGCGTCGGGCTGTTCCCGCACCAGGACGTCCGCACCAACGTCGGTACCGTTCCCCGCCTGCTCGGCTGGTCGGGCCCCCGGATCGCCGTGCGTACCGACGAACTGCTCGAACTGGTGGGGCTGCAGCCGCTGCGGTACGGCCCCCGGTACCCCCACGAGCTGTCCGGCGGGCAGCGCCAACGGGTCGGGGTCGCCCGGGCGCTCGCCGCCGACCCGGTGGTTCTGCTGATGGACGAACCGTTCTCGGCCGTCGACCCGATCGTGCGGGCCCGGCTGCAGGACGAGTTCCGCCGCCTGCAGCAGACCGTTCGCACCACCGTCCTGCTGGTCACCCACGACCTGGCGGAGGCGGTCCGGGTAGGAGACCGGATCGCGGTCCTCGCCGAGCGGGGCCGACTGCAGCAGTACGGCGAACCGGCGACGCTGCTGGCCGAGCCGGCGAACGCGTTCGTCCGCGACTTCGTCGGCAGCGACCGCTCCGTCCGGCGGCTCGGCGTCACCCCGATCCCCCGGTCGACGCTGCGGGCACTGCCGGGCCGGCACTCCACCGAGGACTCCGGGCGCAACCCCGCCAGCACCGGTGACGCCGCCCCGGACGTGCCGGTGACCGGGACGCTGCACGACGCGTTGGCCGCGCTGCTCGGCTCGGACGCCGGCTGGGTCGTGGTCCGGGACGGCACCAAAACGTTGGGCGCACTCACCCTCGAGGACATCCACCGGGCCCTGCACGCCACACCGCGATGACGTGGGCGCCCCTCGGCAGGAGGAGGCGCCCACGTCTACCCACCTGTCGGTACCGGTCCGTCGGTACCCGATCTGTTGGCTACGGTCGGCGGGTGCCCTTCTGCGCCAGCGCGATGATCCACCCGGTGATCAACCCGTAGCCCGCGCCGCCGAGTGCCCACAGCAGCGCGGTGTAGAGCCCGGTGTGTACGGAGAGAAATGCGGTGAGGAACCCGGCCAGCGACGCGGCGAAGATGACCGCGCTCCAGCCACTGACGAAATCGGCGAGACCGCCACGTGCCCGCGCCAACTCCGCGCCCGCCAGCACGGACAGGAAGAGGGCGACGAACACCACGAACAGGATTGCCTTCAGGTCCTGCGCCAACAGGTCGCGGACCGCCGTATGGGAGTCGAACGACCATGCGGGCCAGGCGAGCGTTCGCAGGAACAGCCCACCCGCGGTATCGGACCTGGTGTTGTTGTTGACCCAGTCCACAAAGATCGGACTGCCGAACACCAGAACAAGGAGGAATGCGACAACCGTTCCAACGCCCGTCGCGGTGCGACGACGCGATCTGGTGACAACCATGGATGGGGTATTCCCGGCCGCCGCACCTTTCAAACCGGCGACCGGTCGCCGTCAGGTACCGAGGTAGTCGATGAAAGCGGCGCGCACCAACGGCTCGGCGTCGCCGTACCCGTGACCGGTGAACTCGCGCCAGAGCGCGAACGCGTCCTCGATGGAGGCTCCCGGCGCACCGAGCGACGCGTCCAGATCCGCGGTGTCGTCGGCGTGCGGCAGGTGCCGCAGCACCGACCAGAAGAACCGGACGTCGTGACGCGCGGCCGCCCGCGCGAACGCGCGTTTGCGCAGCTCCTCGGTGGACAGCGCGTCGAGCTCGGCCAGACGATCATCGGTCATGCGTGCGAGCCTAGCCCGACCGACCCCAATGATCAGCGGCTGGTCCAGGTTTCGTCGCCACCCCAGCGATCGTCGGTACTGGACGCCGGCAGCGGACTGGTCCAGCCGGTCGGGCGGGTACTGCTCCACGGCTCGAGGGCCGCCGGCGGGTCGGCGGCGGGTGGGGCGCTCCGCCACCGGTCCACGCTGGTGGCGGCCACCCGGGGCCGACCGTAGGACTCCACCAGCCGGGTCACCACCAGGCCGACGCCGATCGCCACCGCCGCCGTGGCCAGCTGCGCCACCCGCCGTTCGGTCACGTCGAAGTACCGGATGACGACGGTCAGCAGCGTCGCCGCCGCGACGATCCCGAGCAGGCCACCCCGACGGCCGAACGCGCTGGTACCGGCGAGCAGCGCACCGCCGAGCGCCAGCCCGGTCAGGGTCAGCGAGGTGTCGACCGGCGACACCGTACCGGCCGCGAGCGCCGTCAGGATGCCGGCGCCCGCCGCCAACACCGACGAGCCGACCAGCGCGGCGACGCTGACCGCCGCCGCGGCGCTCCCGCGCCGGTAGGCCGGATCGGCGACCGGGCGGAACCGGCCCACGGCACGGCGCACCGACTTCACCGAGCCGACGATGCCGCCGGCGAGCGAGATCACGACGAACGCGCCGAACCAGTACCTGGCGTCCGGCAGCGGCCGGTACGTTCCGGCCGGCAGCTGCGGTGTGGCGTGATGCTGCTGGATCCAGACCATGACCGCCAGGCCGCCACCGAAGCTCGCCGCCCAGGACGGCACGTGCAGGACGACAACGACGGCGGCCACGGCGGCGCCCATCGCGAGCGCGAGCAGGATCGCCATGCCGGCCGTGCCCAGCGCGCCGCGGCCGGCGTGGTCGGCGAAGTACAGCCCAGACGCCAGCGCGATCGGGCCGACCGCGAGGTTGACCGAGGCCGCCCGCAGGCTGAGGCCCACGCCGAGGACCAGCATGCCCAGGGCGGTCGCGGAGATCATCAGACCGCGCAGGCCGTCACCGGTCACCGTCTCCCGGTGGTCGCGGTAGAGCAGGTACCCCACCGCGGCCACGGCGACGAGCAGGATCGCCTCCCAGATCAGGTGCACCGCGAGCTGGTCTCGGCCGGGCTCACCGTGCTCCGGGTCGTCGAAGACGTTGTCGAGATCGGTCGGGGCGTACGCGGGCGGCGACACGCCGTCGGTACGCTCGCCGCGCCCGGCGTACGAGTAGGCCGAGCGCGGGTAGGCCGAGGTGGCGTCGTACGCCGGTGTTTCGCCCCCATCGTCGGTGCCGTAGCCCGGGTCGGCGCGGAACACGGACTCGCCCCGAAAACGCGAGTCGTCGTACGCCATCGGCCAGCGCCTCCTGCCTCGGTGGACCGGCTACCCGCCTGAACCGGTACGAGTGGGGTTCGATCGCACGCTACCTCCCGTTTGATGGGCGCAACAGTACCCGCCCCACACCGTGGGCACTCGATCTGCAACGTTCAGGGCGCGCCCTGCCGGTCGTAGCCCGTCGAATCGCCGGGCCGATCCGCACCGGGATCCCCGCTGTCGGCGGACGTACCGTCGTTCGGGCTCGGCGGTACCCGGCAGGCCCGCTCCAGCCACAGCCCGCCGACGGTGAGGCCGAACGCCCCGACCAGGCCGACGATGGTCTGCGGCAAGTCATGATCGACATGCGTGTTGGTACCGGTCTGCGGCACCAGCCACACCAGCAGCCCCCCGTACACCCCGGTGAACAGCGCACCGCCCAGCGACGAGGCCTTGGCCAGGACGACGTACCAGGCGACGGTCAACGGGTCGACCGGTCGGGTACCTTCGCGGCGGTCGATCCGCGCCTTCGTGGTGACCGCGAGCACGATCTCCACCCCGGCCAGACCCACCATGACCAGCGGCGGCAACCACGGCAGCGTGGGCATGTCGCCGTAGAAATTGCTGATCACCAACCACCCCACCGCCGCGGTGGCGAGGGCCGCGACGACGAGCGTCGCGTAGCTGGTCGGCCGCATCCGCGGCTGTGGGTTCGGCTCCGGGGGCGTGCTCATCGTCAGGGCTCCAAGGACAGATCCACACACGGGCGGAGATCGGGTAGGTCGTCGGCGACAGGGGCGGCGCGTACCAGGTCGTACACCCAGCCACGGCCGGGCAGTTGCGCGTACGGCTGGACGTCGAGCCACGGCCGGAGTACGAACGCGCGTTCATGGGCCCGCGGATGGGGCAGGATCAGCTCGGGACTGTCGGAGATGACCGCCGCCCCACTCGCCGACCACACGGTGATCACATCAACGTCCAGGGTACGCGGGGCGTGCCGCCACGCCGGATCACGCGCCCGGTTGGCGGCGTGTTCCAGCTCACGGGCCCGCGCCAGCCAGGCGTACGGGTCGGCGCCGTCGTCGACGACCAGCGCCACCGCGTTGAGGTAGGCCGGCGCCGGTCGGCCGTCCGGTCCCGGGTCGCCCCAGGCCGGTGACTCGTACACGCCGGACACCGCCATCAGGACGTCGTCGAGCGCGGCCACCGCGGTACGCAGGTGACCGGCCCGGTCGCCGAGGTTGCTGCCCAGCGACAGCACGGCCCGGGTCATGACCAACCCCGGTACAGGGTGACGGTGACGTCGGCGAACTCGTGCGGGATCGGTGCCTGCGGCTTGTGCACCGTCACCCGGGCGGCGGACACCCGGGCCTCGGCCAGGCACGCCACCACCAGGCGGTCGGCGAGGGTTTCCAGCAGGTTGACCGGTTCGCCCCCGACGATCGCGACCAGCCGGTCGGCCAGCGCGCCGTAGTCCACGGTGTCCCCCACGTCGTCGCTGGCGGCGGCGGGACGCAGGTCCAGCTCCAGTTCGACATCGACCACGAAGTCCTGGCCCCGGAGCCGCTCGGCCTCGTACACCCCGTGCCGCCCACGGGCCCGCAGCCCGGTCAGCGTGATCCGGTCGCGGCCGGCCGGGTCGGCCGCCGCGCCGGTCACCGGTGCTCCTCGACGGCGCGCAGGACCCGCAGCGCGTCGACGGTGTCCCGGACGTCGTGCACCCGTACCCCCCAGGCCCCGGCGGCGACCGCGAGCAGCGAGGTGGCGACGGTGGCCGGGCCGCGACCGGCGACCGGCCGCGGCACGCCGTCCGGCCCGGCCAGCAGCTTGCCGAGGTACGACTTGTGACTCGCCCCGACGAGGACCGGAAAGCCCAGCCCGACGACCGCGTCGAGGTGCGCCGACAGCCGCCAGTTGTGCTCGGCGGTCTTGGCGAAGCCGAGACCCGGATCGAGGATCAGCCGATCCTCGCCGACCCCGGCGGCGAGCGCGGCGTCCACCCGCCCGGTCAGCTCCGCGCACACCTCGCCGACCACGTCGACGTAGCCGGCCAGGTCCGCCATTTCCCGCGAGTGCCCGCGCCAGTGCATCAGGATCCACGGGCAGCCGGCGTCGGCGACCACCCGGGCCATGTCCGGATCGGCCAGCCCGCCGGACACGTCGTTGACCACGCGCACGCCGTCGTCGAGGGCGGCCGCCGCGACGGCGGCCCGGGTGGTGTCGATGCTCATCGGGACACCGAGAGCGGCCAACTCGCGGATGACCGGCCGGACCCGTTGCAGTTCGACCTCCGGGGCGACCCGGTCGGCACCCGGACGGGTGGATTCGCCGCCGACGTCGATCAGGTCCGCGCCCTCGGTAATGAGACGGACTGCCTGTGCGACGGCCCGTGCCGGGTCCGCGTAGCGTCCGCCGTCAACGAAGCTGTCGGGCGTCACATTGAGTACGCCCACAACGATTGGACGGTCGGAGGTGAGCAGTTCGGTCACGGCGATGACGTTACCCAGCGGCCCGGGGATATGCCGCCCGGCGGCACCGCATCGGCCCTGATGATCGCGTATCGGGCAGGTTGTTGATAAGAGGGCCTTCAACGTACTCTCTGCAAGTGACCGCTATTCAGTCGGTTAAGGGCGGCAAAGGCCTCCTACCAGGGCAAATACCCGGATAGCGTTCACGCCGACGGGCTCGGCGGCTGGCTCTGTGTCCGGGCGTACCCGTCGGCGAGGCTGCCGGTCGCGGTAGCGACCGCGTAACCGGGGAGGTTGATCGAAGATGCTAGTTGAGTTCGGCCAGGCCGTCTGGGTGCAGACGGCGCAGGCGTCGGGCGTACTCGCGGCAGCGGCCCCGGGCGAGATCAATACCGAGGGAATCCTTACCTTCTTCGCCAGCAAGATTGCTCCCATCCTCCTGGCGGTGCTCGGTGTGATCTTTATCGGGCGCGCGAGCAAGGGTGAGGTGTCGCGGGTTCTGACCAGTTCGGCGATCGCCATCATCGGACTGGCGTTCATCGCCGGCGCCGCCACCCTCCTCGTTGTCGGGGACTCCCTGATCAAGCTGGTGTTCCGATAGGCCCCGGCCGGAAACCACGACCTGCGAGGGACGAGTAGCGACGATGCGGCTGCGTACCGATGACGACATCTACCGGGCCAGGCTCGTCTATCTGGGTCCGCCCGGGTACACGTTGCCGATCCAGTTGCCGTATGCGCAGTACGGGCTATTTGTGTTGTTGGTGCCTTTTTATATGTTCTTGCACTGGCTCCTCACGTTTCAAGGGCCGGACCTCTTTCCGGCCTGGGAAATCGCGCTCGCGATGGTCTCCACCTCCCTCGTCTTCCGCTACGTCGACCCCGACCGGCCCGCGCGGATGGTGATCCGCACCGCCCTCACCGACTGGCGCCACACCCGCGAACCCCACCAGGAACAGCGCGACGCGCGGTTCATCGCGCGCCGGATACGCATCCGGGAGGATCTGGCATGACCCAACGCGGCTACGACGGGGAGATGACGGGGCCCGACGACGATCCGGCGCACTCGCTCGACTACGACGGCGGTCTTCGCGCCGTCTCCGAGGGTGGCCGGGTCGCCGTGCTCCAGGGCGGCGGCGCACGCCCGGCGAACCCGACCGGGGAGACGCCGCTGGACGAGGTCGATTCACCGTTCCTCGGTCTGGTCGACGACAGCACCCGCGGCACCGCTCCGGC
>JAVHWE010000479.1:0-3867 GCA_032160285.1 Micromonosporaceae bacterium
CGACCACCGCACCACCTCGTCGCGTTCCGGGCCGCTGATCAGCGCGCCGCCGTCCCAGACCAGGGGGCGCGACCGTACGGTCGCCGTCTCACCGGTGACGTCGCGCACGATGCCGGTGCGGATACGGCACCGGTCGAGCACCGATACGGCGGTCGGGTTGCCGTCGGGTGCCACCAGGGCCGCCCACGGGTACACCGCGAAGACGTGGAAACTGTGGTGGGCGATCGCCCGGTCGGTCGCCTCCCGCCAGGTACCGCCGAGCTGGCCACGGAACCGGTCCCGAAGCCGCGCTACCAGAGCGTCGGGTCCCACCATGTCGAGCAGTTCGTTGCCGATCCAGTACGCCTCCACCACGGATGCGTCGAGCGGATCGGCGATGTCGGCGGACTCGGCGATGAGTTCGAGGTAGCTCCACGCACCGTCGAAGCCCCGCGCCCGCCGCGCGATCTCGGCCGGCGCGTCCGAGCGCAGCAACGCCGCCGCGCCGTCCGGGCCGCAGTAGCCCAGTTCGTTGGGCGGGTACGCGTACCGGGCGAACAACAGCGCCCCGACATCGCTCACGTCAGCAGATCCTCGGCAGCTGCTCACCGATCGGCAGGTTGACCACCCGGGCGCCGCCCAGCGCCGTCTTCGCCACCACCACGCCGGGATGGTCGGACACGCAGGTGCCGACGCGACGGGCGTTGGCACCGTAGGAGTGCGCGCGCATCGCGGCCAGCACCTCGTCGGCGGCGTCGGCCGGTACGAAGGCCAGCAGCTTGCCCTCGTTGGCTACCTGCAACGGGTCCAGCCCGAGCAGGCTGCACGCGTCGCGGACCGCCGCCGGGATCGGCAGGTCGCGCTCCACCAGTTCGATGCCGACCGCGGCGGCGCGGGCGATCTCGTTCAGCGACGCGGCGACCCCGCCGCGGGTGGGGTCGCGCAGCGCGTGCACGTCGACCCCGGTGGCAATCATCGCGGCGACGAGGCCGTGCAGCGCAGCGGTGTCGCTGGCGATGGTGGTGCCGAACTCGAGGCCCTCGCGGCTGCTCATCACCGCGATCCCGTGCACCCCGATGTCGCCGCTGATCAGTACCGCGTCGCCGACCGCGGCGCGGCGCGGGTTGATGTCGACGCCGGCCGCCACGACGCCGACCCCGGCGGTGTTGACGTAGACGCCGTCACCGCTGCCGCTGTCCACCACCTTGGTATCGCCGGTGACCAGTTGGACGCCGGCCGCCACCGCGGCGGCGCCCATCGCCTGCGCGATCCGGGCGATCGTGTCGAGGGCGGTGCCCTCCTGCAGGATGAACGCGGTCGACAGGTACAGCGGCGTCGCGCCCGACATCGCCAGGTCGTTGACGGTGCCGTTGACGGCCAGGTCGCCGATCGAGCCGCCGGGAAAGAACATGGGCTTGACCACGTAGGAGTCGGTGGACAACGCCAGCCGCACCCCGCCGACGCTGACGACGGCCGAGTCGCCGAGGTCCGAGCCGGCGGCGGCGCCGTACGCGGGCAGGAACAGATGCTCGACCAGCTCGGCGGACATCGCGCCGCCGCCGCCGTGGCCCATCACGACGAACGGCATGTCGCGCAGCGGTACCGGACACGTCCAGCTGTCGAAGTCCAGGGCGGTCATGAGATCTGAACCAGATCCAACCGGCGGTACGCGTGGTACGCGGCGCATGCGCCCTCCGACGACACCATCGTCGCGCCGAGCGGATTGCGTGGCGTGCACTCCTTGCCGAACGCCGCGCACTCGTTCGGCTTGATCAGCCCCTGCAGCACCTCGCCGGAGCGGCACAGCGGGGACTCCTCGGTGTGGATGCCGCCGACGTCGAAGCGGCGCTCCGCGTCGAAGTCGGCGTATCGCGGCGACAGCCGCCAGCCGCTTCGCGGGATCATCCCGATGCCGCGCCAGGTCCGGTCGGTCACCTCGAACACGTCGCGCAGCATCGCCATCGCCGGCACGTTGCCCTCGGCGCGCACCGCCCGCGGGTAGGCGTTGAGCACCTCGTGACGCCCGGCCTCCAGCTGCACGACGGTCTGCCGGATGCCCTCCAGGATGTCCAGCGGCTCGAACCCGGTGACCACGATCGGCACCCGGTACTTCTCGGCCAGCGGCGGGTACTCGGCGGTACCCATCACGCTGCAGACGTGCCCGGCGGCGAGGAACCCCTGTACCCGGCAGCGCGGCGACTCCATGATCGCGGCGATCGCCGGCGGTACCAGCACGTGCGACACGAGCAACGAGAAATTGCGTACCCCGAGGCGGTTGGCCTGGTACACGGTCATCGCGTTGGCCGGGGCGGTGGTCTCGAAACCGATACCGAAGAAGACGACCTGCCGCTCGGGGTTCTCCCGGGCGATGGTGAGCGCGTCGAGCGGCGAGTACACCACCCGGACGTCACCGCCGGCGCTCTTGATGGCGAAGAGGTCCTGGCTGCTGCCCGGTACCCGCAGCATGTCGCCGAAGGAGCAGAAGATGACGCCCGGCTGCGCCGCGATGGCGAGCGCCCGGTCGATGATCTCCAAGGGTGTCACGCAGACCGGGCACCCGGGGCCGTGGATCATCTCGACGCCGTCGGGCAGCAGCTGGTCGATGCCGTGCCGGATGATCGAGTGGGTCTGCCCGCCGCAGACCTCCATCATCGCCCACGGGCGGGTGGTCACCGCGTGGATCTCGTCGACCAACCGACCGGCCAGGTCGGGATCGCTGAATTCGTCGAGGTACTTCATGCGTCGGCTCCCGCCTGCTTCGCGGCGCGGCTGAAACCGTCGCCGAACTCCTCCTCGAGGATGCCGAGCCGCTCGAAGTTCGCGAGCGTCTCCTGTGCCGACGCCTCGTCGAGGCGCTGGATGGCGAACCCGACGTGCACGACGACGTACTCGCCGACCGTGGCGTCGGGGATGTACTGCAGGCACACGCCCTTACGCACGCCGCCGAAGTCGACGTCGGCCATCAGCGTGCCGTCAACCTCGGCGATGCTCAGGACACGTCCCGGCACGGCTAGACACATCGGTTGTCTCCCAACCTCATCCGGCCGCTCCGATCAGGAGCTGGCCGAGGGCGATGCCGCCGTCGTTGGGCGGTAGCAGGTGGGGCCGCAGCACGGTGAAGCCCCGATCGGCGAGCGCATGCTCGGCCGACGACAGCAGGACGGCGTTCGCGAACACCCCGCCGCCGAGCGCGACGACGCCGAGGCCCGTCTGCTCCCGGCAGCGTTCGGCCAGGTCGACGATCAGCGCGGCGACCGCCGCGTGGAACTTCGCCGCCACCACCTCGGTCCGGACACCGGCCCGCACGTCGGTCGCCACCGCGCGGATCACCGGAGCCGGGTCGGCGACCACCGGCCCGTCGGCGGGGGTGCGCAGCTCGAACGGGTACGGCGAGCCGGCCGGTGGGGGCGTGGAGCGGGCCAGCCCTTCCAGCCCGATGGCCGCCTCCGCCTCGTAATCGACCAGGTGCCGCACGCCGGTCAGCGACGCGACCGCGTCGAACAGCCGCCCCATGCTGGACGTCCGCACGCACCCGAAGCCGGTCTCGAGCTGGCGGGCCAGGATCGCGCGCTCGGTGGGCGGGCAGGCCACGACGGGTGGCAGGTCGTCGCCCCAGGCGACGCCCGCCGCCCGCAACTGCGACAGAGCCATCCGGTACGGCCGCAGCACGCTCGCGTCGCCGCCGACCAGCGGCACGTACCCGAGATGGGCCGCCCGCCGGTACGACTTGTAGTCGGCGATCAGGACCTCGCCGCCCCACACCGCCCCGTCGGGGCCGAAGCCGGTACCGTCGAACGCCACCCCGATCACCTGCTCGCCGGAGCCGAGCCCGTGTTCGGCCATGACGGCGGCGATGTGCGCGTGATGGTGCTGTACCAGACGTACCGG
>JAVHWE010000484.1:0-5857 GCA_032160285.1 Micromonosporaceae bacterium
CAGCCACGCTCGGGCGGCGATCGCGACCGACAACGGCGAGTTCACCAAGGAACTGGCCCCGGTGGCCGGGCTCACCGTCGACGAGGGTATCCGGCGCGACACGTCGCTCGACGCGCTCGCGGGGCTGCGAACCCCGTTCCGTACCGACGGTGTCGTCACCGCCGGTACCGCCTCGCAGATCTCCGACGGCGCGGCCGCGCTCGCCGTCACGACCAGCGAGTGGGCGGCCGCGCACGGGCTGGCCCCGCTGGCCCGCATCCACACCGCGGTCGTCGCCGGCGACGACCCGATCCTCATGCTGACCGCCCCGATTCCGGCGACCGCGAAGGCGTTGCGACGGTCCGGACTGTCCATGGACGACATCGGGGTGTACGAAGTCAACGAGGCGTTCGCGCCGGTGCCGCTCGCCTGGCTGGCGGAGACCGGCGCGGACCCGGCCCGGCTCAATCCGCGCGGCGGCGCGATCGCGCTCGGCCACCCGCTCGGCGCGTCGGGCGCCCGCCTGATGACCACGATGCTGCACCACATGCGCGACAACAACATCCGGTACGGGTTGCAGACCATGTGCGAGGGCGGCGGCATGGCGAACGCGACGATCCTCGAGCTTGTATGAATCTGGAATTTCCCCTGATGCAACCCGCTACACCGGCTGTGACCGGTCGTTGGGTCCTATATGAAGCCGCACCTGTCCGTTCTCAGTCACTGTGTCGGTCCCCTGGATGAGACGGTGCTCGTTGCGAAGTGCTCCCGGGCGGGCGGTCGCGGCGACCACGTCCTGATGTTGACCCGCCACCGGCTGGTCGTCACCGCGAAGGGCAGATTCACCCGCCGGGTACGCCTGCATCTCAGTCTCGACCTGCACCACCTCGGCGACGTCACCTGGACGCCGGAACCGGAGCTGGGCGGGGTCCGGCTGGACGTCACCGCCGTCGACGGCGTCCGGGAACACTTCTGGATCGAGGCGGCGGACGTGACCCGGGTCGGTCAGCTGCTCGACCGGGTGTTCAACGTCAACAGCAGTACGCTCGCGGCCTGACCGGGCGGCTCCGTACACTTCCCGAACATTCGATCGAACCCGGCGGCGCCCCGCGGCCCGGCATGATGGTCGCGTGACGCAACGAGCCGGGCGGACCGGACTCGTCCTCGTGGTCGAGGACGAGCGCCCGATCGCCGACCTGGTCCGGCTCTACCTGACCCGGGACGGCTTCGGCGTCCATCTCGAACATGACGGCGTGGCCGGGCTGGCCGCCGCTCGCAGGGTCCGGCCGGTCGCCTGCATCCTGGACATCGCGCTACCGGGCATGGACGGTACCGAGGTGTGCCGGCGGATGCGCGAGTCCGGCGACTGGACACCGGTGATCTTCCTGACCGCCCGCGACGACGAGATCGACCGGGTGCTGGGCCTGGAGCTGGGCGCGGACGACTACGTGACCAAGCCGTTCAGCCCCCGCGAGCTGGTCGCCCGGGTCAAGGCCCTGCTGCGGCGGGCCGGCGGTCCACCGGACGGGCAGCGCACGCGCCAACTCGGCGGCGTCGTCGTCGACCCCGGCCGGCGGGTCGCGCTGGTCGACGGTACGCCGGTGACCCTGACACCGACCGAGTTCGACCTACTCAGTCACCTGATGAGCCGGCCCGGCCGGGTGTTCACCCGCGAAGAACTGCTCGCCTCGGTCTGGGGGTACGCCGCACACGCCGGTACCCGCACCGTCGATGTGCATGTCGCCCAGGTGCGCGGCAAGCTCGGCGGGTCGGCGGCGCTGATCCGCACCGTACGCGGCGTCGGTTACACCGCCGATGACTAGGACCCTGGGCGCGCGCGCGATCCTGGTCACCTGTACCACCGCGGTCATCTCGGTGATCGTGACCGCCCTGGTCGCGTTCCCGGTCACCGTCCGCTCGGCCAACCAGGCCGCCCGCGACGGCCTCAACCAGCGGGCCCAGCTCGCCGGCGACGTCCTGACCGCCACCCGCCCGGCGGATCGCGACCGCGTGGTCGCGCGGCTGCGCCAGCAGAACGTCTCCGTGTACCTGATCCGCCGTGGCGTACCCGACCGGTCGGGCCTGCCGGACCGCGTGGTCAGGCAGGTCGCGGCCGGGCTCAACGTCAACGGCCGGGCGCTGGTCGGCGGGCGGGTGGTACTCGTCGCCGGCCGGCCGCTGGGCGTCCGCGGCAACGGGATCGTGCTCAGCCGCCCGGCGGTGACCGGTGCCGCCGTGCTGGCCCTGGGCAACCTGTGGTTGGCGTTGATCGCCGGCCTCGCCGCCGGCATCGTCGCCGGTGGACTGCTGGCGCGGCTGGTGGCGCGCCCGATCCGGGACGCCGCGGCGGCCGCCGGTCGGCTGAAGGCGGGCGACCATTCGGTACGGCTGGCGGTGCGACCCCCGGTCGAGGCGGCCGAACTGGCCGTGGCGCTCAACCAGCTCGCGGCGGCGCTGTCGACCAGTGAAGGCCGCCAGCGCGACTTCCTGCTATCGGTCTCGCACGAGCTGCGCACCCCGCTGACGACCATTCGGGGGTACGCGGAGGCGCTCGCCGACGGGGTGGTCGGCGCCGAGGGCGCGCCCCGGGCCGGGCGCACCATGCTAGACGAGGCCGAACGCCTCGACCGGCTGATCTCCGACCTGCTCGTGCTGGCCCGGCTGGAGGCGGCCGACCTGCCGATCGAACTGATGGGAGTCGACCTGGTCGACCTGATCGGATCGGCGACCGATGCCTGGGGACCGCGGTGCGCCGAGGCCGGGGTGCTGCTGCGCACCGAACTGCCCGACCGGCCGGTCGTGGTCAGCACGGATCCCGGCCGGATCCGCCAGGTGGTGGACGGGCTGTGCGAGAACGCGCTGCGGATCGTGCCGCCCGGTGCGCCGCTGGTGCTCGCCGTCCGCGCCGCGGCCGCCACGGCGACCGTCGAGGTACGCGACGGCGGGCCCGGCTTCACCGACGACGACCTGGCGGTGGCGTTCGAGCGGGGCGCGCTCTACCAGCGGTACCGGGGGGTTCGCAAGGTCGGCAGCGGACTCGGCCTGGCGCTGGCGGCCCGGCTGGTCCGCCGACTGGGCGGCACCATCGAGGCCGGCCACGCCGACGAGGGGGGCGCCCGCTTCACCGTCGAGCTTCCTTACCAACCCCGTACCTGACACTGACGAACCTCGGTTGTCCATGCCCGACTGTCATCACCATGACTCGTTTACGAATGACCCGCGGGCCCGGCGCGGTGGCGATCGGCGTGGCCGTGCTGCTCGGCGTCACCGGCGTGCTCGGCCTGACCGGTTGCGGGCGTGGCAGCGCGGCCACGTCCGGCTCCGCTGCCACCGGCACCGCCGCGGCCGGGGTAGCCGCGGCCGGGGTGCTTGCCACGATGGGCTTCGACACCGGCGCGCCGCCGGTGGTGGAATCGCTCGCCGAGCCGGCCGGTGCCCCGTCTGCCGCCCCGTCGGCGAATCCGTCCGCGCGCAACGGCGCCAGGCGGACGGCGCCGCTGCGCAAACGCCTGGTACTTCGGAAGAACACGCTGCACGGCGAGTTCGTGGTGAAGACCAAGGACGGCACGAAGACCGTCGACGTCCAGCGCGGCACGGTGACGGCGATCGACGAGCGGACCGTCAGCGTCAAGTCGACCGACGGGTTCACCCTGACCTGGACGTTCGGCAGCCCGATCCGGGTACTGGAGCACCGGACGACCGTGCAGCCCAGCGCCGTGAAGGTCGGTACCGAGATCGGTGTGGCGGGCACGAAGGCCGGCGGCGCGACGACGGCGAACCTGATCGTCCTCGGCTGACCGTGGTGGCTGTCGCTTCCCGACCGACCGGGGAGCGGCGGCTACCGGCGCAGTTCGGCGACGCAGCATTTCACGCTGCCGCCGCCCTTCTTCAACTCCGAAAGTTCGACCGGCGTCGGCAGGTAACCGGCGGCCCGCAGCTTCGCCGCGAAGGCACCGGCCTCGCCGCTGAGCACGACGTTGAGGCCGTCGCTGACCAGGTTGAGTCCGAAGCTCAGCGCGTCGGCCCGGTCGGCGAGCACCGCGGTCGGGAACAACCGCCGCAACACCCGTTGGGAACGGTCCGAGAACGCGCCCGGGTAGTAGGCGACGGTGTGGTCATCGAGCGCGGCGAGCGCCGTGTCGAGGTGGTAGAAGCACGGATCGATCAGACGCAGCGACACGACCGGGCGGCTCAGCGCCTCCTGCGCCTCGACGTGGGCGGCGGGATCGGTGCGGAAGCCGTACCCGGCGAGGATCAGCCCGCCGTGGGCCGCCGGCAGGTACGCGAAGTCGCCCTCACCCTCGTTGATCTCGGTCGGTGCGACGAAGCGCCAGTCCGGGGCCGTGTAGAACGAGCGGTGCGCCGCGGCCTCGGCGACTCGCTGCGGGTACCGGAACCGCGCGCCGTACGCCACGCCGTCGACGGAGAATGCGCCGTTCGCGGCGTACACCATGTCCGGCAGGCCGACCCGCGCCGGCAGTACCCGAACCCGGTGGCCGAGCCGGACCAGCGTCTCCCGGAGCAGCTGCCACTGCTTGCCCGCCAGGTCGCCGTCGACCGCCACCGCGGGGTCCATCCACGGATTGATCGCGTACTCCACGGCGAAGAAGTCCGGCGGACACATCAGAAATGTCCGCCTTCGCGGCTTCCGTTCCTGGCGGTTCATGATCCAAGGGTAGGGACGCCCGGGTACCGTTGATAGCCGTCCCCCTTGCGTCGGAGGAGCGATTCATTGCGCATGGACGCTATCGACCAGCAGATCATTGCGTCGCTGGTCGCCGATGCCCGCGCTTCGTACGCCGAGGTCGGAGCCCAGGTGTCCCTGTCCGCCCCGGCCGTGAAACGACGCGTCGACCGACTGCGATCCGCCGGGGTGATCCGGGGCTTCACCGCCCTCGTCGACCCGGCGGCGATCGGGTGGACCACCGAGGCGTTCGTCGAGCTGTACTGCACCGGCCGGACCACGCCGGTTCAGCTTGCCGCGATGGCCCGCAAGGACCCGGCGGTGGTCGGCGCGTACACCGTCTCCGGCGAGGCGGACGCCCTGGTGCACCTGCGCGCCGCCGACATCGCCCACCTCGAACAGGCCCTCGAACGGCTGCGGGCCGAGTCGTTCGTCACCTCGACGCGCAGCATGATCGTGCTTTCCCGGCTGACCGAATCGCTGTCGGCGGCACCACCGCCGGTCGCCTGATTCCGGCTCCTCCGTCGGTCGTGCGGCACCGTTGACGAACGTGCGCGGGACCGGCATCGGGACTGCGGGGCGGGCCTCATCCCGACTCCGGCGAAACGGCGACCGGTCGGCGGAACGCCAACCGGACTATCGACGTCTGACGCGACATGACCGGACACGCGCGCCCCCTCGCGATCTCCTCCCTCGCCGTCGTGGCCACCCTCCTTGCCGCGTGTACCTCCAGTCGGCTGGCACCGATCCACCACGATCCGGCCGTACCGGCGCTCCGGCTGGTCGCCTTCGACGACTGCGCCGATCTACTGCGGGGCCTACGCGCGGCCGCCCGGGAATCGGTCGGACCGTACGGCCTGCCGTCCGATCCGGGCGTCGTGTTCCCCGCCATGGGCGGCGTGGCCGGGGACGCAGCGGGCGGGTCGCGCACGCTGAACAAGAATTCGCCGACGGCCCCCGGGCCGTCGACCCCGCAGGAGCCCGGCCACTCCGGTACCAACACGCAGGAGGCCGGGGTCGACGAGCCGGACCTGGTGAAGACCGACGGTCGGCGCGTCGTCACCGTGACCCGCGCGACGTTGCGCGTAATCGATACCGCCAGCCGTACCGTCACCGGCACACTGTCGCTCGGCGTCGACGGGGGCCAGGCGAATCTGCTGGTCGCCGGGGACCACGCGCTGGTGGTGAGCGCCG
>JAVHWE010000522.1:0-5254 GCA_032160285.1 Micromonosporaceae bacterium
CTCATCGACACCACCGCTATCGCTGCTGGTCCGCTCCGCTCAGTTGCACGCGGTCGCCGCGGGCAGATCAACCGCGCCGGTACACGGACTGAAATACGTGCGTTCGAACACGAAGCAGTCGCGCTGACCGCCGGGGCCGGCGGCGTACGAAAAGTCGAACTTGAAATTCACGAAAGCGCCGCTGTTGCAGCCCTTCGTGTAGTTGGCCGCCACCGGTCGCGGAGTGAAGCAATCCACCGCCGGGTGGACGGAACCGGCCGTGCTCGCGTGCGCGGCGGTCGTGGACAACATGGCGAATGGAACACCGGCCGCCAGTGCCACGCCGACCGCGGCCACCCTCCGGATGAACCTGCTCGAATGACCGGCGGTCACCGGTCGCGGGCCGGCCCCGGCGAGGTGGTTCGACGTCGTCGTGGTCAGGTCTGCCTCGATGTCATCGAGGAACGCCTGGCGTTGCGCATCCATACCGAATACCTCCGTCAGCTTCGTCGGATATCGACGCAGGCGAGGTTAGTTACCGGCGCTGTCAGCACGCGGTCATCACGCTGCCATGTCGGGTAGACATGATCACCATTGTGATGGGGGCACGTCGTAGGCTCTGATCGTCGCTTCCGGTCGTCGCGTGGTGGAGGTCCGATGAGCATCCTTGGGGTACTGGTATCCGGAGTTCGTGGTGGCACGATCGAGGTCGTCGACCTGACCGCGCCGCTGTCGGGCGGCACTCCGATCCTGAAGTTGCCGGAGCCGTTCGCCAACACGGCGCCGTTCGCCCTGGAGGAAATCAGCCGGTACGACGACCGCGGGCCGGCCTGGTACTGGAACAACATCCACACCGGCGAGCACACCGGAACCCACTTCGACGCCCCGGTGCACTGGGTCACCGCCAAGGACCGCGACGACGTGTCCCAGGTCCCGCCGCAACTGTTGATCGCGCCCGCCGCCGTCATCGACGTCTCCGACCGGGTCGCCGCCGATCCGGACTTCCTGCTGGAGCTCGAGCACGTCCGGCAATGGGAAGCCGCGAACGGGTCACTGCCGGAAGGCGGCTGGCTGCTGCTGCGTACCGGCTGGGATGCCCGCTCCGGCGACCAGGAGGAGTTCCTCAACGCCAACGAGACCGGCCCACACACACCCGGCATCTCGGTCGAAGCCGCGAGGTGGTTGGCCGAGGAGGCGCCGGTGATCGGGGTCGGCGTGGAGACCGTCGGCACCGACGCCGGCGCGGCCCACTCGTTCGACCCGCCGTTCCCGTGCCACTCGTTCCTGCTCGGGGCGGGCAAGTACGGGCTGACCCAGCTGCGGAACCTGCGTCGGCTGCCGCCGACCGGCGCCGTGGTGATAGCCGCGCCGCTGCCCATCGTGGGCGGCTCCGGCAGCCCCACCCGGGTCCTCGCCCTCGTCGAGCGATGACAGCGCCGAGATGACCGGGCAGACCGTGGCCGACGTGGTCGGTGCCACGCTGGCCAAGCTCGGCGCCGGGTACGTGTTCGGCGTCGTCGGCAGCGGCAACTTCCACGTCACCAACGCGCTCGTCGCGCACGGGGTACGCTTCGTCGCCACCCGGCACGAGGGCGGTGCCGCGACGGCGGCGGACGCGTACGCCCGGGTCAGTGGGCGCGTCGGTGTGGTAACGGTGCACCAGGGGTGCGGGTTGACCAACGCGATGACCGGCCTCGCCGAGGCGGCGAAGAGCCGTACCCCGATGGTTGTCCTCGCCGCGGAACCGGCCGCCGCCGCGGTGCGGTCCAACTTCCGGGTCGACCAGGACGCGCTGGCCCGGGCGGTCGGCGCGGTGAGCGACCGGGTCCACGGGCCCGGGTCCGCGGTCGCCGACACGGCGCGGGCGTGGTACCTCGCGGCCGGTGAGCGCCGGACGGTCCTGCTGAACCTCCCGCTGGACATCCAGGCGGCGCCCGCGGAGCCGACCGCACCCCCCGGTGAACCGACGGCGCACCGGCCGCGCGCCTGCGACCGGTCGGTCGCTGCCCTCGCCGACGTGCTGGCGGGCGCCGAGCGGCCGGTGTTCATCGCCGGTCGCGGCGCGCTCGACGCGCGGGCCGAGGTGGAGACCCTGGCCGCCGCGTGCGGCGCGTTGCTGGCCACCTCGGCGGTGGCCAAGGGACTGTTCGCCGGCAACGCGTGGAGCCTCGACGTGTCCGGCGGGTTCGCCACCCCCCTCGCCGCGGACCTCATCGCGGCCGCCGACGTCGTCGTGGCCTGGGGCGCCTCCCTGAACATGTGGACCACCAGGCACGGCAGCCTGGTCGACGCCGCGGCCACGGTGGTACAGGTCGACCTCGACCCGACCGCGCTCGGCGCCCACCACCGCGTCGACCTCGGCATCGTCGGCGACGTGCGGCACAGCGCCCGCGCCGTGACCGCCGCCCTGCCGCGGCCGTCCACCGGGTACCGCACCGAGCAGGTACGGGCCCGGCTCGCCGTCGAGGGCCGGTGGCGCGACGTTCGGTACGACGACGAGGGCGACGCGGCGCACATCGACCCGCGTACGGTCAGTATCGCGCTCGACGACATGCTGCCGCGCCAGCGGGTCGTGGCGGTCGACTCCGGCAACTTCATGGGGTACCCGTCGATGTTCCTGTCCGTGCCGGACCATCGGGGCTTCTGCTTCACCCAGGCGTTCCAGTCGATCGGGTTGGGCCTGGCGAGCGCGCTCGGGGCGGCGCTGGCGGCACCCGACCGGCTGCCGGTGGCGGCGTGCGGCGACGGCGGCTTCCTCATGGGTATCGCCGAATTGGACACCGTGCGCCGGCTCGGACTGGGGATGCTCATCGTGGTGTACAACGACAACGCCTACGGTGCCGAGGTGCACCATTTCGGGCCGGGCGGGCATCCACTGTCGACGGTGGTGTTTCCGGACACCGACCTCGCCGCGATCGCCCGTGGATACGGCTGCGCCGCGGTAACCGTGCGGCAGGTCGACGATCTGGCCCCGGTCGCGGCGTGGCTGGCCGGACCGCGCGACGTACCGATGGTGATCGACGCGAAGGTCGCCGCCGGACACCCGTCGTGGTGGCTCGAGGAGGCGTTCCGCGGTCACTGACGCCGGTTTCCGTGGCAGGTCGACACCATGGACAACGAGACGACGTGGCGGGCTTCCGCCTCCACCGGTTTGGTCCGGTGGGCTCCGCCGCCGTTGTATCGGTCCGTCCCAGCTGAGTTCTACCCGACGGTTGCCGGGGCGCGGCGACGCCACACGTGCTGCAGGTCGGCGCCGGCGACCCGCAGGACCCGATCGGCGCGCAGGTAGCTGGAGATTTCCGCGGCGACGCCCGGGACCGCGGCGGCCGGGGTGACGACGACGGGCAGGCTGCCGTCCTCGACGAACTGTGCCAGCGCGGCGGCGGCGTCGCGCCGTAGGCCACCCCGGTGGACGTCGACGTGCACGGTGACGAGGTGATGGCGGGGCAGGTGTCCGCGCAGTCCGGCCAGTACGGCGTGGTGACCGGACGGCGACCACGCGCCGGCGCCGTAGACGATCAGCAGTTCGTCGTGGACGGCCAGTTCGGCGAGGCGGGACACCATCGCCTCGGTACCGGCGCGCGTTCCGGTGTCGCCGACGACCGCAACGGTCATTGCCGCGTCGCAGTCGTCGTGCTCCCACCAGCCGCCTTCGGGCTCGCGGATGATCGGCGGCGCGTCCGGTACGGACGACGGCCGGCCTGGTTGTTGCCGCGAAACGTCGGCGGTCGCAGACAGACCGGTGAACACGCCTCGCAGGAACCGGCGCCAGTTCAGCTTCGGTCTGTCCGCTACCCCGCCGTGAGCCTTCCGACGGAAAGCCGTCGTGGCCGGCAGCCGGTGGCGCGCTGCCGGTGCCCGGTCGGATTGCCCGATCAAGTCGTCACCTCGTGAGTCATCCCAGAAGGCGGTGCCACAGATGGCACCGTCACGTTTCGTGTCAACAGCGAGCCGATGTGTCACAAGCCTGCCGCAGGGCGGCGGGTCACACCAGACCCAGCCTTGTCCGCCCACATGTGGGCTGGCCACCACCCCGGATCGCACCAAGGCAGGCACAAACCCCCTGCTTGTCGTGGGTCACCGGACACAAGTGTCCGGTCGGCTGTCAGCGATCCGGCGGCCCGTCACACCTCTCCGGGCCGGACCGACCGGCATCGTGCCCGCAGGTCGTCGACGAACCCGGTGATCACCCGGCGGACGGCGTCGCCGCCGTCCAGGCCGTGCCAGCGCAGCCGCACGTCACCGACCAGCGCGTAGCAGGCGTCGACCGGGACCAGGAATGCCTCCAGCAGGCCGCCGGTGCGGGTGACGAATACGGC
Organism: Micromonosporaceae bacterium; assembly: GCA_032160285.1. Classification (GTDB taxonomy): domain Bacteria; phylum Actinomycetota; class Actinomycetes; order Mycobacteriales; family Micromonosporaceae; genus Planosporangium. The sequence goes on from JAVHWE010000522.1 coordinate 4,299, forward strand.
CTCGACGTCCGCGAGGGGTATCCGCAGCAGCGGGTACGCCCGTCGTAGCTGTGCCCAGCCGTCGAGGTCGAGCAGGCACTCGGTCGCGCCGGCCGGACTCGGGTAGCAGGCAACCACCCGGTCGGTGTCGCTGTTGGCGAAGAAGAACACGGTCGTTACCGGAATCCCCAGCAGGTCCCAGTCCGCGTCCGCCAGGGGGTGAGCCGGGTCCGCCACGTACCGGTCCGGTACCGCCCGCAGCCGCCCACCGCCCGCGCCCGAGGGGGTGAACAGCAGGTAGCAGGGCCGGCAAGCGCAGCGCAGCGCCCGGTCGTCCAGGGCCACGACGTGACCATGCCGGTCGCCCAGCTCCGCGCCGCACATCTCGCAGCGCTCGACCGGCCGGTGCGCCGGCACGGTGACCGCCGGTGCACCGGCCGGTGCGGTGGCCGGCACGGTGAACCGGCGCAGACCGCCGGCCGCGGTCACAAGCCGACCTCGGCCGGACTCGTGCTGGCGGCGGCCGGCCGGCCGATGCCGGGCCGCAGCCCGACCTGCAGCAGCGGCGGCTGTGGTGCCGCTACCTGCACCTCAACGCCGGTCGTCTCCGGCGCGGCCCGCTCGACGATCGCCTCGATCTCCGACGACACGGCCCGCGCCCCGCACCCGCTGCCCCCGGCCGGCAGCCGCACCCGGACCACGCCGCCCCGGTCGACGCCCACGTAGTCGACGTCACCGATCCGCGGCCGGGCCCGGTGCAACGCCCGCCGGACCCGGGTGTCCACGTCCACCGGGTGCAGGTCGTGTACCAGCAGAAGGCTCTCCACCAGCGGATCGGCGCAGAGTGCCAGGCCCCGCTCCGGGCCGACGAGGCCCATGATCCTGGTCAGGCCGGCGCCGTAGAGCTGCACCAGGCAGCGCACCAGCTCGTCGGCGATGACGGCGGCGCGCGGGTCCGGGCCCGACCGCAGCTGTTC
>JAVHWE010000571.1:0-10847 GCA_032160285.1 Micromonosporaceae bacterium
CGGCTGGACGCGCTGCCGGCCAACGATCCGGCGCGCAGGAAGCTGAGCGACGAGCGCGACTACTTCATCAACCGCGCGCAGAACTACGTCAACATGTTCGACCCGTCCGTCGGGTTCTTCCAGGGCCGGGACACGGCCGGTAACTTCCGGATGCCGGCGGCCACGTTCGACCCCCGGTCGTGGGGTGGCGACTTCACCGAAACCGACGCCTGGAACATGGCCTTCCACGTACCGCAGGACGGGCGCGGTCTGGCCAGCCTCTACGGCGGTACCGACAAACTGGCCGACAAGCTGGACCAGTTCTTCGCCACGCCGGAGACGGCGATGTTCCCCGGCTTCTACGGCGGGCAGATCCACGAGATGCTCGAGGCCCGCGACGTGCGGATGGGCCAGTACGGGCACAGCAACCAACCGTCGCACCACATCATGTACATGTACGACTACGCCGGACAGCCGTACAAGGCGCAGGCGAAGATCCGCGAGGCGCTGTCGCGGCTCTACCTCGGCAGCGAGATCGGCCAGGGGTACACCGGCGACGAGGACAACGGCGAGATGTCGGCCTGGTACATCTTCAGTGCGCTCGGCTTCTACCCGTTGCAGATGGGCAGCCCGCAGTACGCGATCGGGTCGCCGCTGTTCACGAAGGCCACGGTCAACCTGGAGAACGGTAAGAAGCTCGTCATCAACGCACCGCGCAACAGCGCCGCGAACGTCTACATCCAGGGCCTGAAGGTGAACGGCAAGGCGTACGGCAGCACCACCCTGCCGCACAGCGTGCTCGCCGCCGGTGCGGTGCTGGACTTCGACATGGGGCCCGCGCCGTCGCGTTGGGGCACCGGCGCGGGCGACGCGCCGCAGTCCATCACGCCGGCCGGCGACGTGCCGCGGCCGCTGCGCGATGTCACCCGGCTCGGCGCCGGTGCGACCGGTGTGGCGACCGCCAGTGACGGCGCCGACGCCACCGGGTTGTTCGACAACACGTCGGCTACGGCCGTCGGGTTCGACAGCCAGACGCCGGCGGTGCAGTACCAGCTCACCGGCGCCCGGGACCGCGTCACGCAGTACACGCTGACCTCCGGCCCGACGCTCGGCACGCCGCGCAGCCTGATGGGGCGGGCGGCGGCGGTCAGCGCGAGCACGGAGAACGCGCCGAACGAGGTCGCGGCGCGCGCCGTGGACGGCAACTCCGCCACCAAGTGGTTGACGATGGCGCCGACCGGGATGCTCACGGTCAAGATGGCCCAGGCGGTCACCGCGACGCAGTACTCGCTCACCTCGGCCAACGACGCACCCGACCGGGATCCGCGGGACTGGACCCTGGAGGGCTCGACCGACGGCCAGCAGTGGACGGCGCTGGACACGCAGGTCGACCAGGTGTTCGGCGCCCGGATGCAGGCCAGGCAGTTCCGACTGGCGAACCCGGCGACGTACCAGTACTTCCGGTTGAACATCACCCGAAACAACGGCAGTACCGGGATGCAGATCGCGGAGCTGGCGCTGTCCGACGGCGTCACCACGGGCGACCCGACCAGCTGGGTGCTCAAGGGCTCCTACAACGGCACCGACTGGACGGTCATCGACCAGCGCACCGGTGAGACGTTCGCCAACCGGAGGCAGACCCGGCCGTTCGCAATCGCCAAGCCCGGCCGGTACACAAGTTACCGGCTCGAGGTCACCCGCAACACCGGCGAGCCGTCGACGGTACTGTCCGAAGTGGAGCTGCTGGCCAAACCGGCCCCGGCGTGCACCGCGACGGTGAGCGGCGAACACGCCGGCGGGCTCGTGGTCTCCTCGGGCGTGACCTGCCTGGCGGCCGGTTCCGTTGTCAACGGCCCGGTCACCGTACGACCGGGCGCCGCGTTGTACTCCGTCGACGCCACCATCGGCGGCCCGGTCACGGCGCTGACCGCCGGCGCGGTCGTGTTGCTGCACACCGTCGTCGCCGGCCCGGTCTCGATCATGGGTACGACCGGCGAGGTGAGCCTGGAGAACTCGGCGATCGCCGGCCCGGTGTCCCTGGTGACCAACCGCGGGCCGGGTGGCGGGGCGACACTGGTCTCGTCCGACTCCATCCACGGCCCGCTCAGCTGTGTGGGCAACGCTCCACAGCCGGTCAACAACGGCCTGCCTAATACGGTGAGCGGCGTGCGACTGGGCCAATGCCGCCTGCTGTGAACGCCCTCAGGCTGGTCGCACGCCACCGACGGTGAACCGGACGAACAGATCAGCAGGGACGTTTCGATGACCACGGCGACCTGACGGCCACCGTGTCGACCGACGCCACCAAGCCGGACGGGCGCGTGGTGGACCGGGCGCGTGGGCGCATACCCAGCGCGTGCTTGTCCGCGTCACCGCTGCCACCGGCCGACCCGTGTTCGCCGGGCAGTCCGGAGACGTCATCGACGCGCCCGGCTCGCCGTCGCGGCGGCCGGCCGTCCAGTGCGCGGAAGGCACAGCCCATTTCCTCAGGTCGACGCGGCCGGGGTCGATAGGCGTTCGGAAGCATCTGGCTAAGTGGGTGGTGGGGAATGCGGCGCATGCTGTTGCTGGTGCTTGCCGGCGGCGTCACCCTGCTCGCCGTCGGCGTCGGCGCTGGTGTGGCCGGGCACGCCAACACGCTCACGCGCGCGCGCCAGGCGTTGTCGCTGCGGGCCACCGAGCAGTCCCAGGTGCTTACCGACTACTTCGAGCGCTCCCGGTCGGTCGTGTTGATCACCGCTCAGAACCCGGCATTCGCCTCCTTCTACGACCAGCCCGGTACACACGACAGCCGGGTACGAGCGGCTGGCCCGCTGCTCGGGGAGATCAACGGAGCGCTCAACTATCTGGAAAAGCTCTACCCGGACCGGATCGGCGAGGCGTGCTTCATCGACGCGGCCGGCCCGGAGAACGCGCGGGTGGTGCGGGGCGCCCAGGCCCTGGTTAAAGATCTGTCTGCGAACGAGGGTAAGAATCCGTTCTTCGCTCCGACATTCGCCCTGGCCCAGGGCGCCGTGTACCAGGCCAAGCCGTACGTCTCGCCGGACACCGGCGAATGGGTGATCTCCAACTCCACGGTCGTACCGGCCACCGACGGCGTCAAACGCGCCATCGTGCACTTCGAGGTGACGCTCGAGAGCTTTCGTCGGGAGGCCGACACCCGCAGCTCGGGTCCGGTCCTCGTGGTCGACGCCGACACCGGCGCGGTCATCTTCGACACGACGTCACCACAGCGGGTCGGCGCACCGCTCGGCGACCCGGGCGACCGACGCTTCAGCCGCCTGGCACCGCGGTGGACGCAGGCCGGGCAGGTAACGATCGCCAACCGGTTGGGGGCCTACCGGCGGGTCGGCGACACACCGGGCAACGCCAACCACTGGTACGCGGTCGCGCTCGCCCCGCACCCGACCTCGCCGTTCGCCGGGGTCGGCGTTGTCGCGATCTTCGTGGTGATCGTGTCTGTGGTGCTCATCGCCTACGTCGGCGCCGCGTTGCGGCGCGGGCGGCTCGTCCTCGTCAGCGCCGCCAACAGCGATCCACTCACCGGGCTGCACAACCGACGCCGGCTCGCGGCGGATCTCAAGATCGGGCTACGCAAGGCCACGGACGACGATCCCCTCCTGTTCATCCTGTGTGACCTCAACGGGTTCAAGGTCTACAACGACACGTTCGGCCATCCGGCCGGCGACGCCCTGCTCACCCGGCTCGGCGGTGCGCTGGCGGGTGCGCTCAAGGGCCACGGCGGCGCCTACCGCATCGGCGGCGACGAGTTCTGCACGCTGGCCCAGCCGGGCGTCGACGCGGTCGCCGGGGCGGTCGACACGACCGTGCGGGCGTTGAGCGTGCACGGTGACGGCTTCGCCATCACCGCCTCGCACGGCGCGGTCCTGCTGCCCACCGACACCAGCGACCCGGCCGAGGCGATGCGCCTCGCCGACCAGCGCATGTACGAGCAGAAGACCTCCGGCCGGATCCCCGCCGACACCCAGACCACCAACGCCCTCCTGCGCGCCCTCCAGGAACGCGATCCCGGCCTCACCCAGCGGCTGGACCGCACCGCCCAACTCGCCGCCCAGGTGGGCCAGCACCTCGGCCTGCCGGCCAAGGAGCTGGCCCGGGTACGCCAGGCCGCGCAGCTGCACGACATCGGCAAGGTAGCCGTACCGGACAGTCTCCTGGCCCAGGCCCCGCCGCTCGAACCGGCGGCCTGGGAGTTCCTGCAGCAGTGCCCGACGATCGGCGAGCGCATCACCGCGGCCGCCCCGGCGCTGGCCCCGCTCGCGCCGCTGATCCGCTCCTGCCGGGAACGCTTCGACGGGACCGGCTACCCCGACCGCCTCTCCGGCGAGCAGATCCCGCTCGGTTCGCGCATCATCGCCGCCTGTTCTGCGCTGGCGGCCATGACGTCGCCGCGCCCGTACGCGGCGGCGCGGACGATCGTCAGCGCGCTCGCGGAAATGCGCGAGGCCGCCGGCCACCAGTTCGATCCCGAAGTCGTCGAGGTGTTGACGGACGTGCTGGCCAGCACCAGTCCTGAACCCACCGCCGCCCAGCACGTGTAGGCACCGGATCCGGTATCCTCCGCGAACACCCCGCGTTACCCCACCAGTACGGATCGCGCGGTGACCAGCTGGTTGCGACCCGCTTCCTTGGCCGCGTACAGGGCGCGGTCGGCGGTCAGCGTCAGATCCGCAGTGGTTTGGACATGCTCGGGTAATGCGGCCGCACCGATCGACACCGTCACCGTGATGAGCGTGTGATGGTCGATCGCGAACGGGGTGTTGGCGATACCGTGACGGATCCGCTCGCCGACCGTGACGAGTTCCTCGGCGGTGGCCTGGGGCAGCAGTACGGCGAACTCCTCGCCACCGTAGCGGGCCACCACGTCGCCGGTACGCACGATCGTGCGCAGCCGGCGGGCCACCTCACACAGCACGCGGTCGCCGCCGTGGTGGCCGTGTCCGTCGTTGACCTTCTTGAAGTGGTCGACGTCGAGCAGAAGCAGGCCGATCGACGCTTCGTGGCGGTTGGCCCGTGGCGCTTCGTGGTCGAGGGCCTGTTCCAGGAACCGGCGGGTCCGTAGGCCGGTCAACGCGTCGGTGATGGCCATTTCCCGCTGGGCCCGGACCATGACCGCCATCCGCGCGATAACCAGTAGGAACAAGGCCATACAGGCACCGGTGGCGACCGGAATGTACGGATCGCGGTGGCGCAGATACTGCACCAGCAACGAGACCGGCGCCAGTAGGGCGGCCACGGCGAGGACCGCCAGCCGCCCGATGGTGGCCTCCGGTCCGGCGGCCGGAGACACCTCGGTGACCCGTGGCATCGACGGATGCAGTCCGGCCGCGCCGAGCAGGGCGGCGGCGAGCAGCCACCCGGCGTCCAGCACGTTGCCGTCGCGGTAGGTGCCGAGCACGTTCTGCACGCCGTACCATGTGTCGGTCGTCAGCAACAGCACCAGGCCGAGGGTGAGCAGCCGGAACGACGGCGTACGGGTGCCGGCGCCGAGCACCAGCCGGGCCGCCACCGCGAGCAGCAGCAGGTCCATCGCCGGGTACGCGGCCGACACCAGCCGGGCCAGCTGGGACATGTCGGCGGCGAACGCGGACGGGCTGATCAGGAACATCCATGACAGCAGGACGGCGCTGATGGCGATGATCGCGGCGTCGACGATGCTCGGGGCGTCCCAGCCCGGAGTGCGGTACCGGACGAGCAGCAGCAGGCCGGCCGCCAGCAAAGGGTATGCGCCGAGGTAGAAGACGTCGGCGACGCTGACGTCGGCCGTGCTGCCCAGCAGCTGATGGGACACGTCGAAGACCACGTCTCCGACGGCGGTGAACAACTGCCCGGCGGCCAGCAGCAGCCACGGCCGGCGGTGGACGGGGCGGTGCCGCCGCACACCCAACAGAATCGCGCCGACCGCCGACCATGTCACCAGCCCGTAGGTGATCACCTGCAGCGGCGCCCCGACCCGGCCGAGCAGCGGAAGCAGGTAGTACAGGATGATCATCGCGACGGCCGCGGCCAGATACGCAACGGGCTCGGCAGGCCGCGTACGGGCGACTGGCTGGTACGGAGTGCTCACGCGAGGCATCGAAGGGTTCCATCCGGACGGGGAGAGATCACGGCCAGGTGGCGGGCCCATGCGGTCAGTACCACGACTGTTACCCAGTGTACGGAGAGGCGGGACTGGCGGGTGCCCCCTTCCGGCACATACCGTGCGGTCCGCGCTCTTCCGCCGGGGTCCGGGACACCACTTCGTGATGGCGCCGGTACCGATGAAACGATCGACGTGAGCCCTTGTCGCCGGTGCGAAGAGAGCGGATCATGACATCGTTGTCATGAACCGGAGGCGCATGGTGGCGGAGCCGTTGCTCGAGGCCGGGGCCTGGTGAAGACGTTCGGGCGGGTACATGCCCTGCGTGGGGCGAACTTCGCCGTCAATCCGGGCGAAGTGGTCGCACTGATCGGCGACAACGGCGCGGGCAAGTCATGCCTGGTCAAGTGCCTCAGTGGGGTGCTCCAGCCAGACGCCGGCCAGATTCTGATGGACGGGCAGCCGGTACGGATCGAGTCACCGCTGTCGGCGATGCGGATGGGTATCGAGACCGTCTACCAGGACCTCGCGCTCGCCGACGACCTCGAGGCGTCCGCGAACCTGTACCTGGGTCGGGAGATCCTCAAGACCGGCCCGCTGCGACTGTTCGGCGTGCTGGACCGGGCCAGGATGCGCAGCGCGTCGACCGAGGCCTTCGCCGATCTCGGCATCGAGTTGCAGGATGTCCGGGCGCCGATAGTGTCGCTGTCCGGCGGGCAGCGCCAGAGCGTCGCCGTGGCCCGCTCGGTGGTGTGGGCATCCAAGGTCGTCCTGCTCGACGAGCCGACCGCGGCTCTCGGCGTGGTGCAACGCGCCCACGTCCTCGACGTCATCCGGCGGGTCCGCGACCGGGGCGTCGCCGTCGTGCTCATCAGCCACAACATGCCGGAGGTCCGGGAGGTCGCCGACCGCATCGAGGTCCTCCGCCTCGGCGAGCGGGTGGCGCGGTTCCGGTCCGCCGACGCGACCCTCGAACAGCTGGTCGGCGCGATGACCGGCGCGCTGCACCAGGAGGAGGAGCAATGAGCGCGCCGTCCACGACAACGGGCGAGGTGGGCACGCCGCCGGCTCCCCCGGCCGGCACCTCGCCGTGGGTACGCCTGGCGACCGCGAACGTCCTGTGGATCTTGTTGATTCTGATCGGTCTGGTCGTCGCGTTCACCTCGATCCAGCCCAACTTCCTCCAGCCGTTCAACATCCGGTCGATCTTCGCCGACCAGTCCTACCTGATCGTCCTCGCGATCGGCGAGACGTTCGTCATCGTGACCGCCGGCATCGACCTGTCGATCGGCGGCGTCCTGATCTTCTCCGGCGTCATCGCCGGCAAGGTGATGCTGGCGCTCTACCACGGCCAGTCGGCCGTCGGCGCGACGAACGCGTCGTGGCCGATCATTATCATCGGTGTGCTGGCCGGGCTGGCCTCGGGCCTGGCGTGGGGTCTACTCAACGGATTCCTGGTCGCCAAGGCCGGGGTGCCGCCGCTCATCGTCACCCTCGGTACCCTCGGCATGACCATCGGCGGCTCCTATCTGCTGACCGGCGGGACGGACCTGCGCGGCATCCCGACCCGGTTCACCAACCTGATCGGTTTCGGCACGGTCGGCGGTGAGATCCCGTACCAGGTGGTGATCGCCCTCGTGGTGGCGGTCGCGTGCGGTCTGCTGCTCGCCTACACCCGGTTCGGCCGCTACACCTACGCCATCGGGTCCAACGCCGAGGCGGCCCGTCGGGTGGGTATCGGCGTCGACCGGCACCTGCTGCGGGTGTACGCCCTGATGGGTCTGCTCGCCGGGGTCGCCGGCTGCATGAACCTCGCCCACTACACCACGACCACCATCGCCGGCCACACGGCCGACAACCTGGGTGCCATCTCCGCGGCTGTCATTGGCGGCACGAGCCTGTTCGGCGGGCGTGGCACCGTCGCCGGAACCATCATCGGCGTCCTCATCCCGGCCACCCTGGCCAGCGGCTTCGTGATCATCGGCGTCAATCCGTACTGGCAGTACGTGGCGGTCGGCGTCGTCCTGATCGGCGCCGTCTACCTCGACCAGCTCCGTCGACGCACCCGGGAACGGAACTGAACCCCCGACCACCTAAGGAGCCCGCCATGTCGAAGAAGTACGCCATCGTGGTCCTCGCCGTGCTGGCGCTGACCGCCTCGAGCTGCTCCTCGGGCAGCAAGAACACATCCAGCGGGGGCACCAAGAAGTGGAATGTCACGCTGATCGCGGGTACCACCGCGGACAACTTCTACGTGACGATGAACTGCGGTGCGCAGGCCGAGGCCAAGAAATTGGGCGCGACCTACAAGTTCACCGGGCCCAACCACTTCGACGCGCCGACTCAGATCCCGGTCGTCAACACGGTGACCGCGCAGCACCCGGACGCCGTGCTGATCGCGCCCACCGACGTCGACGCGCTCGTCCAACCGATGAAGCAGATGTCGTCGGCCGGTATCAAGGTCGTCGAGGTCGACACCCACGTCAGCGACGCCAGCATCTCGGTTTCGAAGATCGCGTCCGACAACCTGAAGGGCGGCGTGCTGGCGGCCGATACCCTGGCCAAGCTGATCGGCGGTACCGGCACCGTCATGGTCGTCAACGTCAACCCCGGCATCAGCACGACCGACGCCCGCGATCAGGGCTTCAAGCAGCAGATGGCGGCGAAGTACCCGACCATCAAGGTGCTGCCGACCCAGTTCGACAACGACGACCAGGCCAAGGCCGCCCAGATCCTCACCTCCACGTACGCGGCGCACCCGGACCTGACCGGCATCTTCGCGATCAACACCATCTCTGCGGAGGGCGTCGGTACCGGTATCAAGAACGCCGGGGCCAGCGGGAAGATCAAGACCGTCGGGTTCGACGCGGAGCCGCAGAGCATCCAGGATCTCAACAACGACGTGGTCCAGGCCCTGATCGCCCAGCAGCCGGCGAAGATCGGCTCCGACGGCGTCGACCAGGCGGTCAACGCGCTGGAGGGCAAGCCGGTGACCGCCACGATCGGCACCGACCTGGTCGCCATCACCAAGGACAACCAGGCCACAACCAGCCAGTACTTCTACAAGAGCAGCTGCTGACCGCACCGGCGTCGCGCCACGGTCGCTCGGGGACGGCCCACGGTCGGCTCCGCAGGCGGCACAACCGTCACGGCGCCGGGGAATTGCCGGGTGTCGGCGACGTCACCGCGGCGACAGCGCCGCGTCGGCTTGCGCGTCGAGCAGGTCGTCGACGGTCTGCAGCAGCGGGCGTACGGCGATGGGCTTGGTGAGGTAGGCCGTCGCGCCCAGGGCGATAAGCCGGTCGATGTGGTGCGGCGTGGCGTCGGCGCTGAGCATGACGACGGGGATGTCACGGGTGCCGGCGTCGGCGAGCAGCCGGCGCAGCACCTCCTCACCCGGCATGTCGGGCAGGTGCAGGTCGAGCAGGATCAGGTCGGGGTGGTGCTCGCGCGCGAGGTCCAGTCCGACGCCGGCGAGCATGGCGGGGATCAGGGTGACCGCGGGTCGGTAGGTGAGGATCTGCTCCACCAGCCGCACGTTCTCGACCATGTCGTCGATGTAGAGGATCCGCTTGCCGTCGCGGTAACCGCGACGGGTGACCAGAGCGTCGGGCACGGTGGCGGCATCGGCAGTGGCGGCGGGTGCGCCGACCGGGAGTTCGATCCAGAAGGTGCTGCCCTGACCGGGCCGGCTGGAGAACTCCAGGCGGCCGTGCATGCCCTCGACGAGGTGCCGCGACAGGGCGAGCCCGAGGCCGGTGCCCTCGAAGCCGGCCTGGGCGGCGTCGAGGCGTTCGAAGGGGGTGAACAGCTTCGTCACCGCGTCGGGGCCGATACCGCGGCCGGTGTCGGTCACGTTGACGCGCAGCCGCTCGTGGTCTCGGAGCTCCACGCTGAGTCCCACGGTGCCGGTGGGGTGGTTGTACTTGACCGCGTTGGAGAGCAGGTTGAGCAGGACCTGACGCAGCCGTTGCGCATCGGCGACCACGCACAGGCCGTCGGGCAGGCCGGGTACCGGCTCCAGCCGCACCGAGGCGGCGTCGGCCAGGGGGCGGGCCAGGTCGAGGACATCGGCCAGCAGCTCCGGCAGGGACACCGCTTCCATCGACATTGACAGGTGGCCACCCTCGACGCGCGAGATGTCCAGCACGTCGTTGAGCAGGGCCAGCAGGTGCCGGCCGGCCTTGAGGACGGTACCGATCCAGTCGCGGTGCTCGGCGCTGAGTTCGTCCAGGCTCAGGAGCTCACTGAAGCCCAGGATGACGTTGAGCGGGGTGCGCAGCTCGTGGCTGACCCGGGACAGGAAACCGTCCTTGGCGTCGCTGGCCGCCCGGAGCGCCTGGTTGGCCTCGTACAGCTCGGCCGATCGCCGCATGATCTCCGCTTGCATCTGTTCGGTACGCCGCTGCAACTCAGCGGTCACCTGCTCGGCGGTGGAGCCCCGCTGTTGCATCCGGACGAAGTCGGTGACGTCTTCGGCCGTGTTGATGATGTAGAGGAGCTCCCGGTTCGGGCCAAGGACGGGCGAGTTGCGGACACTCCAGTACCGAACCTCGAAACCGCCGCCGGCCGCCGCCGGACGGGCGATGTCATACTTCTGGACCGCCATCGCGTCCGGCACCCGCTGGCGACGCACCCGTTCCAGCGAGGCCGTCAAATTCACCACCCCGGTCGCGCCGAGCTCATCGGGGTTGTCCGGGAATACCTCAAACACATTGCGCCCCACGATCCCCGCCCGGGTGGTCATGGTCGCCCCGAAGTAGGCATC
>JAVHWE010000612.1:0-2711 GCA_032160285.1 Micromonosporaceae bacterium
TCGTCCGTGAACCGGGCGAAATGGTCCCGGTGCCGGTCGCGGACTCCGACCTGGTCGCCCTCGGCGAGCCGCGCCACCGCATATGCGCGGATCGTCTCCAGCATCCGGTAGCGCGGTTCACCGTCCGGGTCGGTGTCCACAGTGATCAGGCTCTTGGCCGCCAGAGACTCGAGGCCGCGAGCGACCGTCTTCTCCCGGACCGCCCGGTCGTCGGCCGCGTTCGCCTCGACGACCGCCGCAACCGCCGTCGGCGTCGCTCCGCCGGTGAAGACCCCGACAGTCTCGAACAACCGTTGTGCGTCGGCGTCGAGCAGCGCGACGCTCCAGTCGATGGCACCGCGCAGCGTCTGCTGGCGTTCCGGCCGGTCGCGTGGACCGCCGCCGAGCGACTCCAGGTGCCGGCCCAGGTGTTCGAGCAGACGGCTCGGGTCCAGCGCCACCGTCCGGGCCGCGGCCAGCTCGATGGCGAGCGGCAGGCCGTCGAGACGCCGGCAGAGCGCGACAACGGGCGCAAGGGTCTCCGAATCGAGCCGGAAGTCCTGGCTTGCGGCCCGCGCTCGTTGGTCGAACAGCGCGAGCGCGGGGGAACCGGCCAGGGCCATGGCGACTCCGTCGGCACCCGCCGGCAGCGTGTCCAGGTCCGGCAGTGACAACGGGGGTACGCGATAGACATGTTCGCCGTAGACCGCGAGTGCCTCCCGGCTGGTGGCGAGCGCGGCGACACCCGGTGCGGCACTCAGCAGCTGCCCGAGCACCGGCGCAGCGTCCAGCGCCTGCTCCATGTTGTCCAGCACGAGCAGCAGAGACGCGTCCGCCAACTGTTCGATGACGTCCTCGAGCAGCGGCTGGCCGGGGACCTCCTCCACGTCGAGGACTGTCGCCAGTGCACGGACGACCTCGTCCGCGGTGGTGCTGTCGGCCATGGCGACAAAAACCGTGCCGTCGTCGAAGTGGTCGGCGGCGGCCGCAGCGACCGCAAGCGACAGCCGTGTCTTGCCGATGCCGCCGGGACCGACCAGGGTGACGAGCCGGCATCCACGGAGCAGGTCTACCACCCGGGCCTGCTCGTCGGCACGGCCGACCAGGGCATTGAGGCTGGCCGGCAATCGGATCTGACGGCCGGGGCGGCCCAGCAGTTCCGGCGGCAACGTCCACCCACCGGCACCGTCGCCGACAAGACTGTTGCGCTGCCGAAGCCGGGCCAACTCGCGGGCCGACGCGGCCGGCAAACCGCCGCTCTGGCGGGCGATCCAGTCGACGAGGTGGTCGGACGGCTCGCCCAGCAGTTCCGAGCGCAACCAGATCCGCTGGGTCGCCGGGGACCACGGCGGTAGGTCGACGGTATCGAGCTCGGGCAGGTCGGCCGGGAGGGCGGTGGTGCCGCCGGTGGTCGCGTACACGGCGCCGAGCACGTCCGGCAGTCCGCCTGCGCTTTCCCAGCTGGCCAGCATGGCCGTGACCGCCGCGGTGCCGTCGACGTCCGCGATGAGCATTGTCGGTCCGTCAGGGGCAACCAGGGGCGCCGCGCCGGCGACCGGCACGACGGTGAACCCGCGCAGCACCGCCAGCCGGTGGACCTCCTGCAGGAAGCGCGTGTGCCCGGCGCCGGGTGGCCCGGTCACCCGTAGTGCGCCGCGGCGCAGCGCGTCGAGGCGGGTGAGAAAGTGGTGGGTGCCGGCGAGCGCGGTGTCGCGCTCCCAGAGCCGCGACGAGCCGACCGCGGCGGCGGTCTCCGCGTCGTCCGCCACCGCGCCGCCCCGCCCCCGGTGCTTGGCCAGGTAGTTTCGCCGATCGGCGACGCGTAGCAGGGCGGCTTCGTCGGCGCCGTCGCGCGGGTAGGTCGCGACCCCCAGACTGACCGACAGGTGCAGTGGCGGCTGTCCGGCGAACGGTCGGGTGCGGACCTCTTCGGTGAGCCGCAGGGCGACCTGTACCGCGCCGTGGGCGTCGGTGTCCGGCAGGAGCACCACGAATTCGTCGCCGCCGAAGCGGAACAGGGTGTCCTCGGCGCGGATCGTGGCCGTGACCCGGTCGGCAATCTGCCGCAGCGCCGCGTCGCCGCGTTGGTGGCCGTAGACGTCGTTGACGGTCTTGAAGAAGTCGACGTCGAAGAGGAAGACCGAGCATGGGCGGGTGGCCTGGCGGGCGCGGGCGATCTCCTGGACGAGGCGGGGTTGCAGCGCCGCCCGGGACCAGGTGCCGGTGACGACGTCGAAGGGCATCTCGTTCATCTGCCACCGCCTCGCCGTGCCGCGGCGCCCACCGTCGGCGAGTCCTCGATGCCTCATCGGCCCGCGATTCGCGGACCTGAGCGAATGTGTCGCGGGGAATCGCCATCTCTGCCGCGCCGGGCGAGCCGGTCCGCTCCGCGCGGTTTGTCCCGCTCAACCGAACGGCCCAATCATGCTATCGGCTCGTGACATTCCGTGAGCGGTAACTCATCGTAATGATCACCGAACGATTCGCGTTCGCCCCTAGACAACAACGGAAGGACATCTGGTGCCTCCTCGCCAAGATCGGGCTCCCCGTCGCGGACGGTGGCCCCGCAGGGTGACCGCCGTTCTGCTCCCGCTCGCCCTCGCCGCCCCGCTGAGCGTCACCACTACCACCGCGCAGGCCGCCTCTGCCGTCCCTGGCGGCGGCTGGTCGTCCCGCTGGATGACAACCGACTCAACCGTCGTTGGCACCGGCACGACCCTCGCCGACGTTCG
>JAVHWE010000012.1:0-2803 GCA_032160285.1 Micromonosporaceae bacterium
ACCGGCCGGGCCATCGTCAGCCGACCCGGTGCACCTTGTGCTGCGCGGCCTGGGCCAGCGGGCGCACCACCATCCGGTCGATGTTGACGTGGTGGGGCAGGGTGGCGCTCCACCGCACACACTCGGCGATGTCCGCGGCGAGCAACGGCTCGGCCACCCCCCGGTACACCGCGGCCGCTTTCTCGGCGTCGCCGCCGAAGCGGGTGAGCGAGAACTCCTCGGTCCGGACCATGCCCGGGTCGATCTCGACGACGCGGACCGGCCGGCCGTTGAGCTCCAGGCGCAGCGTCTCGGCGACCGCCACCTCGGCGTGCTTGGCCGCGGTGTACCCGCCGCCGCCCTCGTACACGATCAGGCCGGCGGTCGAACCGATGATCACGATCGTCCCCTCCCCGGACGCGACCAGGGCCGGCAGCAGCGCCCGGGTCGCCCGGACCGTACCGAGGACGTTCACCTCGTACATCCACCGCCAGTCCGCCAGGTCGGCGTCGGCGACCTCCTCGCCGCCGCGCGCCCCGCCGGCGTTGTTGACCAACAGGGTGAGCCGGCCCCCGAGCGCCGCGACGGCCGTCGCCAGGGCGGTGACCTGGGCATCGTCGGTCAGATCCACCGGTACCGCGGTCGCCGTACCCCCGGCGTCGGCGATCTCGGCGACGAGCGTGTCGAGCCGGTGCGCCCGCCGGGCGGCGGCCAGCACATGGAAGCCCTCGCCGGCGAGGCTACGGGCGGTGGCGGCGCCGATACCGCTGGAGGCGCCGGTGACCACTGCGATCCGTTGCGACATGGTCCGATCCTGCCCGAGCGGGGTACCCGGGCAAAGCGGGGGTATGCGAAGAGTCGTCGTTTCTGTTCGGGAAGATGGGACGCGCCGGGATGGTTGACCGGTGCGATCGTGTGGACCGGCCGCTTATGACTGAAGGAGCGCTTGTGGCGCGCGTGGATTCGCTGCACAACTTCGGCTCGAATCGCCGGTTGGTGCCCTCGCCGCGGACCGGGGCCGGGCGGTCCGGGCTGCCCAGGCGGGTGGCGACGCTGTCGGTGCACACCTCGCCGCTCGACCAGCCGGGTACCGGGGACGCCGGCGGCATGAACGTGTACGTCGTCGAGGTCGCCAAACGCCTGGCCCAGGCCGGTGTGGAGGTGGAGATATTCACCCGGGCCACCGCCAGTGACCTGCCACCGGTGGTCGAGATGGCGCCCGGGGTACTGGTCCGGCATGTGACAGCCGGGCCGTACCAGGGGTTGTCGAAGGAGGAGCTGCCGGCCCAGTTGTGTGCCTTCACCACCGGCGTGCTGCGGGCCGAGGCGGCCCGCGCGCCCGGGTGGTACGACCTGATCCACTCCCACTACTGGCTGTCCGGGCAGGTGGGTTGGCTGGCCAAGGACCGGTGGGGGGTGCCTTTCGTGCATACCGCCCATACGCTGGCCAAGGTCAAGAATCTGCTGCTGGCCGAGGGCGACCTTCCGGAGCCGCGGGCCCGGGTGATCGGTGAGGAGCAGGTGGTCGCCGAGGCCGACCGGCTGGTCGTCAACACGCCGGCCGAGGCCAGGGATCTGATCAACCTGTACGCGGCCGAGCCCGACCGGGTCACCGTGGTCGAGCCGGGCGTCGACCTCGACCGGTTCCACCCGCCGGCGAGCGGTACCGAGGCGGCCGTCCGGCTGGCCGCCCGGCGGCGGTTCGGATTGCCGGCCGACGCGTACGTGGTGGCCTTCGTCGGGCGCATCCAGCCACTGAAGGCCCCCGACGTCCTGCTGCGCGCCGTCGCCGAGCTACGTACCCGCGACCCGGCTACGGCCCGCAGGCTGGTGGTGGCGATCTGCGGCGGGCCGAGCGGAACCGGCCTGGAGCGGCCGACCGCGCTCGTCGAACTCGCCGCCGAGCTGGGTATCGCCGACGCGGTGCGGCTCCTGCCGCCGCAGGCCGGCACCGCCTTGGCCGACCTGTACCGGGCCGCCGACCTGGTCGCCGTGCCGAGCCACAACGAGTCCTTCGGGCTGGTGGCGCTGGAGGCGCAGGCCTGCGGTACGCCGGTGGTCGCGGCGGCGGTGGGCGGCCTGGTCACCGCCGTACGCGACGGCGTCTCCGGCGTACTGGTCGACGGTCACGCGCCGGTGGACTGGGCCCGCGTCATCGGCGGCCTGCTCGCCGCCCCCGGTGACCGCGCCCGGCTGGCCCGCGGCGCCGTGTCCCATGCCCGCCGGTTCTCCTGGAATCGCACCGCCCTGGGCGTCCTGGCCGTCTACCGTGACGCCGTCGCCGAATCTCATGCCCGCCGGGCCGCGCTGGCCGCCGCGTGCGTGCCGATGTGAGGCGGCACGGTCGGGGCAGGGTTTCCAGGATCGGCGGTGGTGGGGTGGGTGACAGGGAACGGGTCGGCGCACTGATCGAGGCGGTCGGCGCCGAGCGGGAGGTACCGGTGGAGCGCACCGGTGAGCACTCGTACGCCGTGACGCTGCCGGGCGCGCACAAGCTGAAGACGGTATGCAACCTCATCGTCGGCGAGCACAGCCTGCGGGTGGAGGCGTTCGTGATGCGCCAGCCCGACGAGAACCGCGAGCGGCTCTGGGCCTGGTTGTTGCGGCACAACGCCCGGATGTACGGCGTGGCCTTCGCGATCGACGACGTCGGCGACGTGTACCTGACCGGACGTGTGTCGTTACCGGCGGTCACCGCCGACGAGCTGGACCGGCTGCTCGGCTCGGTGCTGACGTACGCCGACGAGAGCTTCGACCCGATGCTGGAGATCGGCTTCGGCGCGGCGATTCGACGGGAGTGGGACTGGCGGGTCAAGCGGGGGGA
>JAVHWE010000031.1:0-2611 GCA_032160285.1 Micromonosporaceae bacterium
GCGGCTCGGCGGCCGGGTTCGCTTCGAGGACCTGGCGGACGAGGTCGGCCTCGCGCCGCGGTCGCTGGCGCGGCGCTTCGAGGACGAGACCGGCATGACCTGGCGGGCGGTCCTGCGCCGGATGCGGGTGCTGCGCGCGATCGAGGAACTCGCTGCCGGCGACACCGCGGTAACCAAGATCGCATTCACGGTCGGCTACAGCTCCCTGTCAGCGTTCAACGCCGCGTTCCGGGACCTGACCGGCCGCACGCCCACCGACTACCGGGCAAGCTTCCGGCCCTAACCGACCGGAGCGAACTTCGCCGCCTTCATCTGCGGCCTCGTGCGCGCGGGCCGTCGGAGCGGATTGCGGCAGTCGAGTCGTGACGTTTCAGACGTCGTGGAACGCAAGCAGTGACCTGACGTCCTGATCTGCCGCGGGTATTGCGCGGCCCTGGTATCGCGACGTCGCGTCTGTTTCCGGAGGTATGACGCTGCGCCCGCACCGGGACGGCATCCTTGTGGCGCCGGATCGACACGGCGTGATTCGGGCCGCTGCTGTGGCGGTTTCAGGGTCAGTTGGCTGACTGGGGCCGCTGCGCCATCGCGGCGGAGAGTCGCTCGTGCATGGCCTGGGCATGACGAGGATCCACAACGTTCACCGGCGAAATCCGTCGCACGTTAGCGGACCACAGCATTAGGGTGCGCGGATGTCTTCCCCACCGGCCCTGCTACCGCGGTCGACACCGGCGGCGGCGGGGGTCTCGTCGCGTTCGATCGCCGCGCTGCTGGACCGGCTCGAGGAACAATCCATCGAGCTTCACTCCATCATGGTGGTACGCCATGGTCACGTCGTCGCCGAGGGGTGGTGGGCGCCCTACTCGGCCGGACGATCGCATCTTCTCTACTCGCTGACCAAGTCGTTCACCTCGGTCGCCGTGGGGCTCGCGATCGCCGACGGACTGCTCTCGCTGGACGATCGGGTGGTGGACGTGCTGCCCGACCGCGTCCCGCCCGACATCTCGAAGCAGGGGCGCCGCATCACGGTTCACCACCTGCTGTCCATGACGGCCGGGCACCCCACAGACAGCCTCGCCGAGGCCTGGCGGCTCGAACCGCACGACCTGGTGAAGGGCTTCCTGCGCGTACCGTTCACCGAGGCCGAGGGAACCCGGCACACCTACGACAATGCGACCACGTACCTGCTAGCCCGGATGGTGGAACGGGTCACGGGCCGCGACCTGCCGGGACTGCTCGACGACCGCCTGTTCAAGCCGTTGGGCATCGAACACACCGAATGGGACCGGGTGGCGAGCGGGGCCGCCTTCGGATTCCACGGGCTGCACCTCACGACCGAAGCCGTCGCCGCCTTCGGTGAACTGCTGCTGCGCGGCGGCCTGCGGGGCGACCGGCAGCTCATCCCGCGCGAGTGGGTGCAGCTCGCGACCAGCCGGCACGTCGAGACCACGCAGGTCGAGGGCTGGTCGGAGAACCCCGACGCCCTTTGCGGGTACGGATACCAATTCTGGATGTCGCGTCACGGCTACCGCGGTGCCGGCGCCTTCGGCCAGCAGTGCGTGGTCGTCCCGTCGCACGATCTCGTGGTCGTGGTGACCGGCGCCGAATCGCCGGAAGTGGCGATGCCCGGCGCCCTGTGGGACTGCCTGCTGCCCGGCATAGACGATCCGGGAAGCAGCCGCGACGACGAACTCCTCACCGAGCGGCTGCGGCGGCTGTCGCTCGCGCCGGTGTCCGGGTCGGCCGATCCATCCCGTCGCGCCGCGGCAAGGATCGATGCCTCCGCCCAGGATTCGGCCCTGCCCGGCGGAACCGCGATAGCCGTCGATCCGGCGGACGGCGGCTGGCACCTGCGGCTCGGGGAAGCCATCACCATCGTGGCCGGCCACGGTGACTGGCGGGAAAGCTCGCCGCTCGGCCGCCCGGTAGTCGCGGCCGGCGCCTGGCAGGACGACACGTTCGTCGCCGATCTCTACGTCATCACCACTCCGCACCGGGTCCGGCTGGTGGTCGACGCTGGCGCGGGGACGGCGGTGGCCACGTGGGCCACCGTGCCCCTGACCGGCCCCATCCTGGAGCGGCACCTGCGGTCACCCCTGATGACCCGGCCCGACGTCGCATAGCGGCGGCGTCGCCAATCTGCGCTGATCGACAGACTGGCGCTCGCTCCGTCTCCGATCATGGCGGGTAAGATCTTGGCGGCCTCGACCCGTTGCCCCGCGAGCGGGTCCTCACGGACGGGCGTTCGGATGTGAGCGCCGAGCCGACCGGCATGGTGCTGTGGACATACCCGACGTCCGAGGCGAGTCCGTGACCTGATCGCCGACCCGCGGACACCGCACGGCACACCACCCAGCTCCTGACCGGACGGCCCACCGATCCGGGAGACCGACCGACGACAGACCGGTGAGCTGCCCCCGCCGTAAGCACCTCGTGCGCACCACCACGTCAGACGGACGGCTACGACGCAAGAATGTTCCTGGCGATCCAGGCCGCGGCGGAGGTCGGCCAGGGCAGCGTCTGGCTCCCAACCGCACCCACCAACACGCCAAATCGTGATCACACCCTACGACGACCTGACGGTAAACAACGCACCAGCGGGTATCCGGATCTA
>JAVHWE010000363.1:0-12593 GCA_032160285.1 Micromonosporaceae bacterium
ACTGCGCGGTCGGTGTCGCCGTGCACCCCGAGCACGGGGCGGACTCCGCGACCCTGCTCCAGCGGGCGGACGTCGCGACCCACGCCGCCAAGGTCAGGCACTCGCCGGTACAGATGTTCACGCCGAGTTTGGAGTCCCGATCGGTCCGGCGGGTCGGCCTCGCCGGCGACCTGCGACGGGCCCTCGACGCGGGCGAACTCGCGGTGTATTTCCAGCCCAAGGTCGGTCTCGGTGACCGGCGGCTGCTCGGCGTCGAGTGCCTGATGCGTTGGAACCACCCCGAGCACGGGCCGGTCGCGCCGGAGGACTTCGTCGCCGTCGCCGAGCACACGGGCCAGCTCGGCCGGCTCACCGAGGTGGTACTGCGGGAGGGGCTGCGCCGGTCGAGACAGTGGGAGCAGTCTGGCCGGCAGCTTCCGGTGGCGGTCAACCTGGCCGGCCGTACCCTGCTGGACCCGAACTTTCCCGGACAGGTCGAGGAGCTGCTCGGCGAGTACGCCGTGGATCCCGGCCTGCTCACCCTCGAAATCACCGAGGAAGGCATCGTCGGTGACCCGGAGCGGCCGCTCGGGTCGCTGCGCCGGCTGCACGAACTGGGCGTCCGGCTGTCGGTCGACGACTTCGGTACCGGGTACTCGTCGCTGTCGTACCTGCGGCGGCTGCCGGTACAGGAGGTCAAGATCGATCATACGTTCGTGCAGGGGATGGCGACCGACCCTGGTGATCTTGCGATCGTCCGCGTGGTTGTCGACACCGCTCGCCACTTCGGGCTGTGCGTGGTGGCCGAGGGCGTGGAAAGCGAGCGGACGCTGAGTCTGCTGGAGGAGATCGGCTGTGACGTCGGGCAGGGCTTCCTGTTCAGCCGGCCGCTGCCGTACGAGCGGCTGGACGCCTGGTACGCGGCCCAGATCCAGGCCGAGGCGGCGCCGGCCGGCGAGGTCCGCTGGCTGCGGGCGGTGCCCTGACCCGGTACCGGGCGGTTGCGGTATCGATTTCGTCGGCCCGATACCGGCGTGTACTCTTACCCGGTGCGCGTGCGCGGTCAGCCGCGTGCGGGATGCAATCGTGCCCCCTTAGCTCAGTCGGCAGAGCGTCTCCATGGTAAGGAGAAGGTCTACGGTTCGATTCCGTAAGGGGGCTCCACGGGTTCGGTCGGGCGCCACTGCGCGGGCGCGACAGCGGTCCGTACCCGGCGCGGCGGTGTAGCTCAGATGGCAGAGCAAGCGGCTCATAATCGCTGTGTCGCCGGTTCAAGTCCGGCCACCGCTACGCAGGAGAACCACCGCTCCACAGGAGCACGGCCCGCTTTGCGGGCGTAACCAGGCGCGGGCTAGGCTCGTAAGCCGTTAGTTGTGGACCATTTCGAGGAAGGCGCTCCGCCGTGGCCAAGGCGACCGACGTTCGTCCCAAGATCACCCTGGCGTGTGTCGAGTGCAAGGATCGCAACTACATCACGCGTAAGAACCGCCGCAACAACCCGGACCGCATCGAGCTGAAGAAGTTCTGCCCGCGTGACGGCCGGCATACGGCACACCGCGAAACGCGCTGACCCGCCCGGCATGACGCTCGTCGCGGCGGTGAGCCGGTAGGTTCGGCACCATGCCGTTGGATCCGTCCTTCTCCGGTCGCAGCTATCCGCCGACCGAACCGTACGATGTCGGGCGCGAGAAGATCCGGGAGTTCGCCACGGCGGTGGGTGCGTCCCACCCGGCGCACCACGACCCGGACGCGGCCCGTGCCCTCGGCCATCCCGACCTCGTCGCGCCGCCGACCTTCCCGATCGTCATGTCGATGGCGGCCGGCGATCAGATCATCGACGATCCGGTACTGGGCATCGACTACAGCCGCGTCGTGCATGGCCACCAGCGGTTCGCGTATGTGCGCCCGGTCTACGCCGGGGACCGGTTGACCTGCGCCTGCACCGTGGAGGACGTCAGTTCGCGGGGCGGCCACGACTTCGTCACCACCCGTACCGAGGTGGCGACGGTGGACGGTGAGCGGGTGGTCACGGTGTGGTCCAAGCTGGTCGTGCGGGGAGAGGGCTGAGGGCTCACATGAAGCAGGGAGAGCAGCTCACGCCGTACACCTTCCGCGTGACCCGGGCGGATCTGATCCGGTACGCGGGCGCGTCCGGCGACTTCAATCCCATCCACTGGAGTGACCGGGTCGCTACCAAGGTCGGCCTGCCGGGCGTGATCGCCCACGGCATGTACACGATGGCCCTTGCCGGCCAGGCGGTGCTCGGGTGGACCGGTGATCCGGCGGCTGTGGTCGAATTCGCCGTGCGCTTCACGAAGCCTGTGTTGGTCCCCGACGACGACGAGGGTACCGAGGTGACGGTCAGCGCCGTCGTCAAGGCAGTCGACGAGGCTGGCTCGGCAACACTCGAGCTCACCGTGGCCTGCGGCGCTGACAAGGTGCTCGGTCAGGCGCGGGCGCTGGTCCGGCCTTCGTCGGGTTGATCCGGCGGGCGGCGGGTCGACCGGGCGGCGGGTCGACCGGGGCGGTTGGGAAAGGTGAGCCGGTACCCGTACACTGGTCGCCCGTGGGGTGTAGACCCCTGCCTTGGCGCGCCCGGGGCGGGAGTTTGCGGTCCTCACACAGGGGTGTGGCGCAATTGGCAGCGCAGCGGTCTCCAAAACCGCAGGTTGCAGGTTCAAGTCCTGTCACCCCTGCGCCGAAGGGTCAGGGGTGTCGGCTGCCCGCCGGTGGGACAGATGATCGAAAGCAGGCGGCGTGTCACGACAGTGCCACGCAGTGATCTGGAGGGAACGACCCGGCGATGCCGGGCAGTCGGAGTTGACCCGGCGGCCGCCGGGACGCACCGTAGACGTGGAAGCGCACCGCGACATCACGGAAGAGGGCGGAAGTGGCCGAGAGCAAGCGCCGCGGCGAGGACGCCGTGGACGAGCGCCTCGACGAGGAGCTGGACCAGGAAGCCCTCAGCGACGACGCAGCCGATGACGATGTCGATTCCGGCGCCGACGGCGCGGGTGACGCGTCCGCCGACCGGCCGAGGCGGGGCACCGGGGGCGACAGGTCCACCCGCACGCCCGTCACCAGGACCAAGTCCGGTGAGCGGCCCAACCCGTTCGCGAGGATCCGCAATTTCATCCGCGAGGTCATCAGTGAGCTGGGTAAGGTCATTTGGCCGACCCGCAAGGAGCTGCTGACCTACACCGCGGTCGTGATCGTCTTCGTCGCGATCATCATGACGATCGTCGGTCTGCTGGACGCCGGCTTCGCCTGGCTCGTGCTCCACGTGTTCGGCACCAAGTCGGCGTGACGCGGCCGGTCCGGCGGTAGACCGCACCGTGCGGCGGGAGTCGCAAGAGCAACCATATGGAAGTGAGCAACGTGCCTGAGTACGACGAGGTCGACGCTGCCGAACGGGGCACTGACTCGAGTGTCGCGACGGCGGCCCATGCGGTCGACGAGACCGTCAACACCGACGCCGACACCGGTACGACGCCCGATGCCGAGATCACGTCCGACACCGAGATCACGGCTGGCACCGAGATCACGGCCGACACCGGCACGGATCCGGACGAGCCGGGTGACCCGGTGGCCGAGCTGAGGGCGGCGCTGCGCTTCGCACCCGGTGACTGGTTCGTGGTCCACTCGTATGCGGGGTACGAGAACAAGGTCAAGACCAACCTCGAAACCCGGATCACCAGCCTCGACATGGAAGACTTCATCTACCAGGTCGAGGTGCCGACCCGGGAAGAGGTCGAGGTCAAGAACGGCAAGCGCCTCCAGGTACAGAACAAGGTCTTCCCCGGCTACATCCTGGTCCGCATGGAGCTGACGCCGGAGTCGTACTCGTGCGTACGTAACACCCCGGGGGTGACCGGCTTCGTCGGTGCCACCGACCGCGCCGACCGGCCGGCGCCGCTGTCGCTCGACGAGGTTCTCAAGTGGCTGGCACCGGTGGTCCAGGAGCCGAAGAAGGGCGCCAAGCCCGAGGTCAAGGTCCTCGACTTCGAGGTCGGCGACTCGGTCACGGTCACCGACGGCGCGTTCGCGTCGCTGCCGGCGACGATCAGTGAGATCAACGCCGATCAGCAGAAGTTGAAGGTGCTGGTGTCGATCTTCGGCCGCGAGACGCCGGTCGAGCTGAACTTCAACCAGGTTGCGAAGATCTAAATCGGCTGGGCTACGCTAGACCGTCCGGCCCGAT
Source organism: Micromonosporaceae bacterium (assembly GCA_032160285.1). Taxonomy (GTDB): domain Bacteria; phylum Actinomycetota; class Actinomycetes; order Mycobacteriales; family Micromonosporaceae; genus Planosporangium. The sequence goes on from JAVHWE010000363.1 coordinate 4,181, forward strand.
CGCCGGCGCGTCGGCGTGCGCGCATTCCGGTGATCGTCGGCCCGGCAGCCAGTTCGAATCCGCGACGCGGGTTCACGAAACCCACCGCCCAGGAAGTCCAGACATGCCTCCGAAGAAGAAGAAGCTCGTCAAGACCTTCACGCTTCAGTTGCCGGCCGGCCAGGCCACTCCGGCGCCCCCGGTCGGCCCGGCGCTCGGCCAGCACGGCGTGAACATCATGGAGTTCGTCAAGGCGTACAACGCCGCCACCGACTCGTCGCGTGGCGATGTCGTACCGGCGCAGATCAGCGTCTACGAGGACCGCTCCTTCACGTTCGTGCTGAAGACCCCGCCGGCCGCGCGCCTGATCATCAAGGCCGCCGGCGTGCCGAAGGGCTCCGGCGTACCGCACAAGGAGAAGGTCGGCTCGATCAGCCGCGCCCAACTGCGGGAGATCGCCGAGAAGAAGATGTCCGACCTCAACGCCAACGACATCGAGCAGGCCGAGAAGATCATCGCCGGTACCGCCCGGTCGATGGGTATCGACGTCGCCGCCAAGTAACATCCCGACACGTCCACGTGGGAGGGCCGCGAAGACCGGCCCGCCATCGACCACAGGAGTACAGGACCCATGCAGCACGGTAAGGGTTACCGGAAGGCGGCCGAGCAGATCGACCGCGACAAGCTCTACAGCCCGGTCGACGCGGTCAAGCTCGCCAAGACCACCAGCCCGGTCAAGTTCGACGCGACCGTCGAGGTGGCCATGCGACTCGGCGTCGACCCGCGCAAGGCCGACCAGATGGTGCGCGGCGTGGTCAACCTGCCACACGGTACCGGTAAGACCGCCCGGGTGATCGTGTTCGCCTCGGGCGACAAGGCCGCCGAGGCCACCGCTGCCGGCGCCGACGCGGTCGGTACGGACGAGTTGGTCGCCCGCATCCAGGAGGGCTGGCTCGACTTCGACGCGGCGATCGCCACGCCCGACCAGATGGCCAAGATCGGCCGGATCGCGCGGATCCTGGGCCCGCGCGGTCTCATGCCGAACCCGAAGACGGGCACGGTCACCATGGACGTCACCAAGGCGGTCTCCGACATCAAGGGCGGCAAGATCACGTTCCGGGTGGACAAGCACTCCAACCTGCACATGATCATCGGCAAGGCGAGCTTCCCCGAGAACCAACTCGTGGAAAACTACGCGGCCGTCCTCGACGAGGTGCTCCGGGCGAAGCCGTCCACGGCAAAGGGCAAGTACCTGAAGAAGGTCTTCATGGCCACGACGATGGGGCCCGGCATTCCGGTCGACCCCAACCGGGTCCGCAACCTGACCGGTGAGGAGGCGGAGTAGCCGCCCACCCGGTCCATCCATGTCGGACGCTCCCCCTCGGGGTGCGTCCGATTTGGCATTCGCCGCTACGCTGCCGGGATGCGCATCGACGATGGGTGGCTGCGGTACGGCCGTCGAGCGCCCTGGGTGCTCCGCGAGGTGAGCCTGTCGCTGTCGGCCGGTGAGACGGCCGTGCTGGTCGGCCGCAACGGGGCCGGCAAGTCCACCCTGCTGCGGGCCCTGGTCGGCACGCTGGTACCGGCACGTGGAGCGATCCGCGGACGGCCGGTGCCGATCGGGTGGGTGCCCGAGCGGTTCCCGCCGGACCAGCCGTTCACCGTGCTCGACTACCTGACCCACATGGGCACCGTCCGGGGGCTGGCCCGGTCGCCCGCCCGGTCGGCCGCCGGGAACTGGGCCGACCGTCTCCAGCTGACGCCGCACCTGGGCGTCCGGCTGCCGGCGTTGTCCAAGGGCACCGCGCAGAAGGTGGGCCTGGCCCAGGCACTGCTGGTGGAGCCGCGCCTACTGGTGCTCGACGAACCGACCGAGGGCCTCGACGCGGCGGTGCTCGCCGATGTCCCGCAGATCATCGCCGAGGTAACCGCCACCGGCGGGATGGTCGTGGTCAGCGACCACTCGGGGAAGCTGGCCGACCTGCCCGGCTGCCGGCGCTGGCTGGCCGCCGACGGTCGGGTCGTCGCGGTGGAGCCGCTCGGCGACCGGTACGGCCCGGTCGAACTCGGTCGGCCGACGTCCGGCCACGCCGGCATCCGCTGCGTGATCGAGGTCGCCACGGCGGCCGATCGGGCGACGGCCGCCGTCGCGCACCTGCGCTCCGTCGGCTATGACGTGCTCGGGGTACGCGAGGAGCCGGTCGCGCCCGGGGCTGTCCCGTGACCGCCCTGATCCGGATGCGTCTGGTCGGGTACCTGCGGACCGGCCGCGTGGTGGCACCGCTCCTGGCGTGCCTCGTCGTGATCTTCATGCTTTATGGCGGGGGCAGATCGCAGGCGGGCGAGGCGTACGGGGTGTCCGCGCTGATCATGTTCGCGGTGCTGGCCTGGCAGACGAAGCTGCTGCTGGACGCCGAGCCGGACGTACAGCGCCGGCTCGCCCTGGTCGCCGTCGGATCGGCGCGCGGCGAATGGGCGGCGGGCCTGCTCGCGGCCGCGCTGGCGGCGCTTCCGTTGATCGCGGTGGCGATGGTGACGCCGTGGGCGCTGTCCGGCATCCAGGGGCCGGTGCGGCCCGACGATCCGTCCCTGTGGTCTGGTGTGGCGGTCGGCGTGTGGGCGCACCTGATCGTGGTGGCGCCGGCGGTGGCCCTGGGCGCGCTGGCGAGTCGCGCCGTCACCCGTACCTTCGGGTTCGGTGTCGCGGCGCTGGTCACCGGCGCCGTGCTGAGTCTGGTGCTGGGCCTGCGCGGCAGCCCGATGTGGTGGCTGGTACCCCCGATGATGTCGATCACCCGCCGGTCGGCCGATGGCTTCGCCATGGCCGGCGTCGCCACGCTCAGCCTGCAGGCCGCGTTGTGGACCACGGCCGCCGTCATCGGTTACGCCCGGATCCGACGGGTCCGCGCCTGACGGTTCGGGCGCGGTGGGGTCAGGCCACCCAGCCGCCGTTGAGGTACTGCACCAGCGCGGCGCCCTGCACCGCGAGCGCGATCATCAGGTACAGCCGGTCGGCGGTGCGCCGTTCGCCGATGCGGGCCAGCACGATGAAGGCGGGGAAGATCTCCAACGCCAGCCGCGGCGACGACCACAGCGGGAACGGCGAGTCCACGGTCGACGACGGGAAGCTGATGAGGACCAGAGCCAGCGCGGCACCGTACAGCGGCAGGGCCCACTGGTCACGGCGCAGCTTCCAGGGTCCGACGAAGGCGAGCCCGATCAGTGTGATCATCGTTACCGCGGCCAGCAGGTCCAGGATCAGGTGCGCGCCGTTGGGCGCCAGCGGTGGATGGGTGTGCGCGAGGTTGCGGGCCGTGTCCACGAAGCTCATCCAGGGCCAGTCGAGCCGTCGCCCCCAGTGCCGCTGCGCGTGGCTGAACGCGAGCGCGTCATGGAAGTGGAGCTGACTGTAGACCAGATACGCGGCCAGCCCGGCCGGGATCAGCAGGGCGCCGAGCGCGTCGGGTCGGGGCCGGCGGCCGCGTTGGCGCAGGTACTCGTAGCAGAACGGCACCAGCAGCAGGACGCCCACCGACCGGGTACCCGCGGCGAGCCCGCCGGCCGCACCGGCGGCGAGCCACCGGCCGTCGCGCAGCAGGTACACACATGACACCGACAGCAGCAGGAACAGCGACTCGTTGTAGCCGACGGCGAGGAAGAAGGCGGTCGGGAACGCGATCAGGTACCAGGTGGTCCGGTCCGCGAGCAGCGTGCCGAAGTCGCGTTCGACCAGGCGGTACAGCATGACCAGGGCGCCCACGACGGACAGGTTGGACACCAGCAGCGCGGCGGGCAGCACGCCGCCGGGCAGGGCGACGTCGACGGCGCGCACGATCATCGGGTATAGCGGGAAGAACGCCGCCGTGCAGTGGGGGTCACCGCCGCAGTTGCGGTCGGTGTACCCGAGGGTCGCGACGGACGTGAACCACCTGCTGTCCCAGCGGTCCAGCGGCGCGAGGATGTTTCGGAGCCCCGGCGGGCGGCCCGACGACCAGAACGCGATGGCGAAGAGCACCGCGTAGCCGATGTGGCTGATGGTCCATAACAGCCCCGCGGCCCGCAGCGCCCGCCGCCACGGCCGCTCACCGACGCCGGCCGGTGGTGGCTCGGTCGGAGTGTCGGTACGGGCATCGACCTCGGCTGCAGTCACCAGGGCACTGTAGCGACCGGCGGATTTGGTCGCCGGGTACCCGTCGCGTATCCTTCAGCCCGTAGTTCCACCCAAAGACCGCTGGTCACCGTGCTCGCACGGTCGAAGGTCCCGCATTCGCGGGCGACCCGCGCAGGGCGAGTGCTCCGGTCGCACGGCGAAGCCGCCGCGATCCGGGCGTCGCGAGAACGGCAGCGTGACGGCCTTCGGCCTTCCTCGCCCCGTGCGCCCTGCGCCGGGGCGTCTCTCGTGTTGCGGGCCATGCCAGCCCGAAGCAACGAGAGGAGGGACATGGCGGACAAGCCGGTTCGGGCCGACAAGGCCTCCGCGGTCGCCGATCTGACCGAGCGGTTCCGTGGCTCGGCGGCGACGCTGCTCACCGAGTACCGGGGCCTGACGGTCGCCCAGCTCAAGGAGCTGCGGACCAATCTTGGTCGGGAAACCACGTACAGCGTCGCCAAGAACACGTTGGCCAAGCGCGCCGCGGTCGACGCGGGTATCCCGGGTCTCGACGATTTGTTCACCGGTCCGACCGCGCTCGCCTTTGTCTCCGGCGACCCGGTCGAGGCGGCGAAGGGCCTGCGTGATTTCGCGAAGGCACACCCGTTCCTCGTGATCAAGGGTGGCGTGTTCGAGGGCCGTCCGGTTACCGCGGACGACGTCAAGAAACTCGCCGAACTCGAGTCCCGCGAGGTCCTGCTGGCCAAGCTGGCCGGGGCGATGAAGGCGAGCCTGAGCAAGGCGGCGGGGACGTTCCAGGCCCCACTGGTTCAGGTCGCGCGTCTGGCGGCCGCGCTGCAGGACAAGCGTGCGGGCGCCGAAGGCGGCACGCCGGCCGATGTCGCGGCCGATACCCCGGCCGAGGTCCCGGCCGAAGCCTGATCGTCAATTCGTAAAGCCCGATCTTGGATTCGGGGTGTGAGGAAAGGAATGCCAGCTCATGGCTAAGCTCAATACCGGCGAACTGCTCGACGCGTTCAAGGAGATGACGCTGATCGAGCTGTCGGAGTTCGTCAAGCAGTTCGAGGACACCTTCGACGTGAAGGCCGCCGCTCCGGTCGCCGTCGCGGCGGCGGGCGGCGCGGCCGCGCCGGTCGAGGCCGAACCCGAGAAGGACGAGTTCGATGTCGTCCGGGAGGCCGATGGTGGCAAGAAGATCCAGGTCATCAAGGTCGTGCGCGAGCTGACCGGCCTGGGCCTGAAGGAGGCCAAGGACGTGGTCGAGGCCGCGCCGAAGGCGATCCTGGAGAAGGTCAACAAGGACACCGCCGACAAGGCGAAGGCGAAGCTCGAGGCCGAGGGTGCCCGGGTCAGCCTGGCCTGACCTCGGCGGCCCGCCGTGCGCAGCACGATGGGCGGTCGTCCGAAACCGGGCGGCCGCCCGTCGTATCGGCGACCGTTGGGGGAATCCGGCCGGTATATCGTCTGATGCACCGTCGGGTACCCGTCGAACGATTGCGGTAGCCCTTGACGTGGTGACCACGATCCAGGCACGCTGAACCAGCACAACCCTTCCGCGGACGCCACCGGCCAGCGTCGCGCTCACGGGAGCGGCCTTCGGGCTCGCGCTCACGGGAGCGGCTCAGGTCGGTGCCGATCGGTCTCGGGGCCCGGGATTATCCGAGTCCTGAGGTGCTTTTCGGTTACCTCTGGGTGGCGACTAGACAGCGGTTAGCCTTCCGGCTACACTGCTAGTTTGCGCTGTCTTCCGACTTGACCTCTGTCGTTAAGCGTCCATCTATGGGCGTTTTCGACCGGGGCCTGTCGGGCTGCACGCAAAACGGCCGCCGCCGCACCACCGGTCCTCGGAAGGACGCATCTTGGCAGCTTCCCGCCCTGCGAAGACCATCAATTCGTCGAGCGCATTTGCCCCCCGCCGGATCACTTTCGGCAGGATCACCGAACATCTGGAGGTTCCGAACCTCCTCGCCATCCAGAACGACTCGTTCGACTGGCTGGTCGGCAACGAGGGCTGGCAGGCCCGCACCTCCGGTGATCAGCACGCGCGCTCCGGGCTCGCGGAGATTCTCGAAGAGATCAGTCCGATCGAGGACTTCTCCGGCACCATGTCGCTGTCGTTCTCCATGCCGCGCTTCGACGAGGTCAAGGCCTCGATCGAGGAGTGCAAGGAGAAGGACCTCACGTACTGCGCCCCGCTGTTCGTCACCGCGGAGTTCACCAACCACACCACCGGCGAGATCAAGAGCCAGACGGTGTTCATGGGTGATTTCCCGATGATGACCCCCAAGGGGACCTTCATCATCAACGGCACCGAGCGTGTCGTGGTCAGCCAGCTCGTCCGCTCCCCGGGGGTGTACTTCACGAAGGAGCCGGACAAGACCTCCGACCGCGACCTCTCCAGCGTCAAGGTCATCCCGAGCCGCGGTGCCTGGCTCGAATTCGACATCGACAAGCGTGACACCGTCGGCGTGCGGATCGACCGCAAGCGCCGGCAGGCGGTGACCGTTCTCCTGAAGGCGATCGGCTGGTCCGACGAGCGCATCCGCGAGCGCTTCGGCTGGTCCGAGTTGATGATCACCACACTGGAGAAGGACCACATCGCCGGCCACGACGAAGCGCTGCTCGACATCTACCGCAAGCTTCGGCCGGGCGAACCGCCGACCCGGGAGAACGCGCAGACCCTGCTCGACAACCTGTTCTTCAACCCGAAGCGGTACGACGTCGCGAAGGTCGGCCGGTACAAGTTCAACAAGAAGCTGGAGGTGGACGTCCCGATCACCACGGGCGTCCTCACCGAAGACGACATCGTCGCCACCGTCGAGTACCTGTGTCGGCTGCACGCCGGCGAGGCCGGATACGAGCCGGACGACATCGACCACTTCGGTAACCGGCGGCTGCGTACCGTCGGGGAGCTGATCCAAAACCAGGTCCGGGTTGGACTGTCCCGGATGGAGCGGGTCGTCCGCGAGCGGATGACCACACAGGACGTCGAGGCGATCACGCCGCAGACCCTGATCAACATCCGCCCGGTGGTGGCGGCGATCAAGGAGTTCTTCGGTACCTCGCAGCTGTCCCAGTTCATGGACCAGACCAACCCGCTCGCGGGCCTGACCCACCGGCGGCGTCTGTCGGCGCTCGGCCCGGGCGGGCTGTCCCGGGAGCGGGCCGGCTTCGAGGTCCGCGACGTGCACTCGTCGCACTACGGTCGGATGTGTCCGATCGAGACGCCGGAAGGCCCGAACATCGGCCTGATCGGCGCGTTGTCGACGTTCGCCCGCGTCAACCCGTTCGGCTTCATCGAGACGCCGTACCGCAAGGTCGTCGAGGGTCGGGTCACCGACCAGATCGACTACCTCACGGCCGACGAGGAGGACCGGCACGTCATCGCGCAGGCCAACGCGCCGCTGCTGGCGGACGGTGCGTTCGCCGAGGCCAGGGTGCTGGTCCGGCGAAAGGGCGGCGAGCTCGACAACCTCGTGCCGGACGCGGTCGACTACATGGACGTCTCGCCGCGCCAGATGGTGTCGGTCGCCACCGCGATGATCCCGTTCCTGGAGCACGACGACGCCAACCGGGCGCTGATGGGCGCCAACATGCAGCGCCAGGCGGTGCCGCTGGTCAAGTCGGAGGCGCCGCTCGTCGGTACCGGTATGGAGTACCGGGCGGCCACGGACGCCGGTGACGTCGTGCTGGCCGAAGAGGCCGGCGTGGTCGAGGACATGTGCGCCGACTACGTGACGGTGCACCAGGACGACGGTCACCGCCGGACGTACCTGCTGCACAAGTTCCGCCGTTCGAACGCCGGCTCGTGCGTCAACCAGAAGCCGGTCGTCTTCGAGGGGGAGCGGGTCGAGGCCGGCCAGGTCATCGCCGACGGTCCGTGTACCGACGAAGGCGAGATGGCGCTCGGTCGCAACCTGCTGGTGGCCTTCATGCCCTGGGAGGGTCACAACTACGAGGACGCGATCATCCTGTCCCAGCGACTGGTGCAGAACGACGTCCTCACCTCGATCCACATCGAGGAGCACGAGGTCGACGCCCGCGACACCAAGCTGGGTCCCGAAGAGATCACCCGCGACATCCCCAATGTCAGCGAGGAGATGCTCGCCGATCTCGACGAGCGCGGGATCATCCGGATCGGTGCTGAGGTCGTGCCGGGCGACATCCTGGTCGGCAAGGTGACCCCGAAGGGCGAGACCGAGCTGACGCCGGAGGAGCGGCTGCTCCGGGCCATCTTCGGGGAGAAGGCCCGTGAGGTCCGCGACACCAGCCTCAAGGTGCCGCACGGCGAGAACGGCACGGTCATCGGCGTCCGGACGTTCA
>JAVHWE010000365.1:0-21744 GCA_032160285.1 Micromonosporaceae bacterium
CACCGAGGGCAACCACCTCGACCAGGTGCGTACCGCCGTCAAGCCACGCTGGCGTCCGCTCTACGACACCCTGGTGCCGGCGGCCAGGTCCTACCTGAGCGGCCTCGGTGACCTCGCTGACTGCCAAGTGGTACCCACCCGTGAGGTGATCACATTTGTCGGCAGCCTGCCGATCAAGATCAATCCTCAGTTCGGGCTGCGATTCGGCGACGGGCACGCGGAGGCGGTTCGGCTGCACTTCGATCCCGACCCGCCAACGCCGGAGGCGCTCCTGGCTACCCTGCACCTGACCCGCCGGCACATGGACGATATCCTGCCCGGCGCCGAACCGGTCGTCGTCGATCTCCGCCGCGGCCAGGTGCACCACCACGATCCGGCCACCCGGCCGGAACAGGTGGACCGGTGGCTCGCCGGCGAGGCGGCGGCATTCTCCGCGATGTGGACGGCGGCGTAGGCCGACCTCTGCGCAGGCTCAGGGCCGCGGCTCCGCCCCGGGCTGCGGCTCCGCCCCGGGCTACGGCTCCGCCCGGGCTACCGCCCGCGCCGACCTACCGCTCCGACGGCCCGGAGAAGATCGCGTCCAGGTCGGCCTCGTCGGCCGGCGCCACCAGGATCAGGACCTCGTCGCCGGCCCGCAGCTCGGTGTCGGCGTTCGGTGCCAGCAGGCGCCCGTCGCGGGTGGCCAGGCTGATCCAGGCACCTTCACCGAGCGGCAGGTCACCGATCGCCGAACCGGCGGCCGGCGAACCGGCCGCCACCACGAACCGGCGGACCCCCTCCGGCTCCTGGCGCAGCCGCACCCCGAGACTCCACGGTTCCGGCTCGACCGCCCGAAACGACACCCCCGACCGGCGCGCGACCAGCGGCAGCAGCCCACCCTGTACGAAAACCGAAAACGCCACCACGACGAAAATGAGCCGGTAGAGCCGCGTCGCGTCGGGCCCGCGGTCGGCCAGGATGAACACCCCGAGCAGGATCGGCACGGCACCCTTGAGGCCGCTCCACATCACCAGCAGACGCTCACCCCGGGTCAGCCGGACCGGGATCAGCAGCAGTCCGACCACCACCGGACGGACCACGAACGCGAGCAGTACCGCGATCGCGAGCCCCAACCACAGCCCGTGCTGGCTGGTCAGCCCGCGCAGCTCGATCGTAAGGCCGAGCAGCACGAACGCGACGATCTCGGCGAGGCTCGCCAACGACGAGTGGAACCGTTCGATCTCCCGCTTGTACGGCGCGCGGACATCGCCGAGCGCGATACCGGCGACGAACACCGCGAGGAAGCCCGACCCGTGCAGCGCCGTGGCCACCCCGTAGACGGCGAACGCACCGGTCAGGACCCGCAGCGGGTACAGCGGGCCGCTGGGCAGCGGCACCCTGCGCATCAGGACGAGCAGCCCGACCCCGCCGAGCAGCCCGACCGCGCCGCCGACGACCATCTGAACGGCGAACTCGGCGACCACGCGCCCCACCACCGCCCCGCCCGTCGCCGAACCGGCCGCGAGGAGGCTGACCAGGAGCGCGATGCCGACCGGATCGTTGGCGCCGGACTCGCCCTCGAGCAGTACCCCGCTGCGACCGACGATCTCCCGGCGGCCGAGCACCGCGAATACGACCGCCGGGTCGGTCGGCGCGATCGCGGTACCGAGCAGCAGCGCCGTCCGCCAGCCGAGGCCGAACACAATGTGCGCCAGGCCGGCGACCGCCGCCGTGGTGGCGAGCGTGCCGATGACCCCGAGCCAGACCGTCGCGCCGGCCACCGACCGCAGCCGGCGCCACCCCACATGCATGCCGCCGTCGAAAAGGATCACCACGAGCGCCACGGTGACCACCCGCTCGACCGTCACGATCGACGTTCGGGCCAGCGACGGCCACACGTCCGACGCGACCGCGGCGCCGACCAGGAAGATCGCCGGAGCTGGTATCCGCAACCGCTCGGTCAGCCGGCTGGACAGGACGGCGACCAGACCGACCGCGGCCACGGCGCCGACGATGACGCCGAAGGATTCGATCTCGGTCATCACGCTCCGTCGCGTCGGTCGCCGCCCGGCGATTCGGACGCCGTAGCCGAAATGAGCCTACCGACGGTACCCGGAAGCGTACTCAGCGATCTGGACCGACCGTCCGCGCCGGCGCATAATCGGGACGTCGCCCGTGCAGCCGAGGGGGTGGGATGCCCGGCCAAGGCCCGACCGGCACGAAGATCACCGCAGCCGCTCAGCCGCTCATGGTGGACCGTCAGCTCGCGATCGGTGAATTCGTCGAGGTCGCCATCCGTCTGGCCCGCGCGGTCGACGCCTGGCACCAGGCCCACGGCCCGCACGGCGGGCTCGGCCCGGAGGTGTTCCGGGTACCGGCCGGAGCCGGCCCGATCCACCTCATCCGCGGCGTCAACGCGCCGGCGGCGCCGATGTACGCGGCGCCGGAGCAGACCGGTCGGCTGGAACGCGGTGTCGACGAGCGGGCCGACCTGTACGCCCTGGGCGTGCTGTGCTACCGCCTCCTCGGCGGCGAGCCGCCGGTGCCGGCAACCGACCCGGCCCGATGGTCGGACAGCCACCTGCGGGTCGCCCCCCGACCGCTGACCGAACTGGTCGACGGGTTGCCGCCATCGCTGGGCGAGATCATCGCGATGCTACTGGCGAAGTCACCCAACGACCGGTACCAGACGGCCCGGGGCCTGGTCGTCGACCTCGAACACTGCCACCACGCGCTCGCCGCCGGTACCGCCGCCACGCCGCTGCTGCTCCGCATGCGCGACGTCTCCCGGCGGCTGGTGGTGAGCGGCCGGGTGTACGGGCGGGACCGTCAGCTCAGCCGCCTGCGGGCGGTGTACGACCGGATCGCGGCCGGTGGCCCGGCCGAGCTCGTCACGGTGACCGCCGACACCGGCTTCGGCAAGTGGACGACGGTCGCCGGGTTCGCCGACACGATGGCCACCGCCGGCGCACTGACCCTGCGGGCCACCTGCGGTCGCGACGAGAACATTCCGTACGCGGCCATCACCCGGCTTTTCACCGACCTGGCACGGCAGTTGGCCGGCACCCCGACCGAGCACCGGATGCGGATCGCCGACGCCGTCGGCGCGTGCGGCGCGACCCTGGTCGAGCTGGTACCCCAGCTGAGTGCCGTACTGGGCGACCTGCCGCCGTCACCTGCCGGTCCGGTCACCTCGGCGCGCAACCGGATACGCCTCGCGGCCCGGCGACTGCTCGGCGCGGTGGGTACCCCCGAGCACCCACCGATCATCGCGATCGGCAATATCGGCTGGGCCGACCGGCCCTCCGTCGACCTGCTCCGGTACGTGCTCGGTGGCCGGAATGCGCCGTCGGTCCTCGCCGTCGTCACGTACCGGGCCGGCGACGTCAACGCCGAGCAGCCGTGTCACGCGCTGGTGACCGACGGCCGGTTGCGGATCGCCTCGATGCAGCTGCGGCCACTGCCGGACAGTGCCGTGGCCGATCTGCTCGCCGACGCCCTCGGCTCCGGGAAGACCGACTCGTCGAAGCTGTCGCGCACGATCGCCGCCCGTACCCGCTCCAACCCGTTGCTGGTCGGCCACCTCCTCCACGACCTCGCCGACCGCGACGTGATCACCTACCGGGCCGAGGGGGCGACCTGGGGCTGGCACGAGCGGCTCGTCGACTCCGAGCCGGACGTCACCGGCATCGCCGCGCTCGTCGGGTCGCGGCTGGGCCGGTTCCCGGCCCGTACCCGGGAGTTGCTCGAAATCGCCGCGGTGCTCGGACCGCGCTTCGATGCCGGCACTCTCGCGGCGGCCGCGAACCACGCCCGCCAGACCAACCGCGCCACCGCCGACGGCGGCAGGGTTCCCCGGAGCCGGGGCGCTGCCCGCTCCGACGCGGTCGCCGCCGTCACCACGGCGCTCCAACCGGCCGCGCACGCCGAACTGCTGACCGTCGATGCGGTGCCCGGCGAGTACCGATGGCGTCACGAGGAGCTGCGTCAGGCCGTGCTGACGTGCGCGGGCAGCGACAATCTCGACCGGCTACGGCTGGCCGCCGGGCGGGCGCTGCAACGGCATCCCGAGCGGCTGTTCGAAGCGGCCGCACAGCTCAACGCCGTGATCGAATTGCTGCCGGCCACCGAGGGGCATGCGCTCGCCGAACTCAACCTCGCCGCCGGGCGGCGGGCCGGGCGGCTCGGCGCGGCGGCCGCGGCGCGCGAATATTTCGCCCTGGGGCTGGACCTGCTCGGGGTGGACCCGTGGCAGCTCAGGCCCGACCTGGCGCTTCGCCTGCACCTCGCGTCGGCCGACGCCGAGCACGACGCCGGCCAGGTCGAACGGGCCGAACGGTTGCTGGCGCGCGCCGCCGACCGGGTGACCGATGACCTCGACCGGGCCAGAGTTCTGGGCCTGCAGGGCACGCTGCGGTATGAACACGGCGACCGGACCGGTGCGCTACGCACCGCCATGGAGGCACTGCGGCTGCTCGGCCAGCCGGTACCGACCGATCCGGCCCGGTGGCAGGCGGCCGCCGCCGCCGAGGTGGCGCGACTGCGGCCGCGGCTGGACACTGCCGGCCTGGACCGTATCGCGGTGGCGCCGGAGTGCACCGATTTCCGGGTGGTGGCCGCCGCCGACCTCATCGCCGCCCTGCTCCGGTCGCCACGACCGGCGCAGCTACCGGCCCGGGCCGGCGCCGACCTGCTCGCCGCAACCGGGGTCGCGATGGCCGTCGCCGAGGGACCCACCGCCGCGACCGGGTTGATCCTGACCCGACTGGCCGAGGCGCTGTCCGCGACCGGTGACGAGGCGACCGCCCATCGGTGCGCCCGCGCGGGGGTACGCCTCCTGAGCCTGCCCGACGCCCGCCATCCCGCCGCGACCCGGGTAGCCGCCGCCATGGTCGGGCCCCTCTGGCTGGAGTCGCCGGAGCTGATGACCCGCGAGTTGGACACCGCACACCGGTACGCGGCCGAAGAGGGAGAGGTGGCGCTGGCGCAGCGGATCGGCATCCTGTACACGGTGCACCGGTTCGCCATCGGCGTGCCGCTGGACGAGGTCGCCGCGGACCTCGACGCCCGCTGGCGGTACGCCGGGCGTCACGGCATGGACGAACCGACGGCCGCCGTGACCCGGCTGCTCGACGATGTGGTGAGCCGCCTGCGCGGCCTGCCGCCGGTCGAACCGGATCAATCGCTCATACCGGCCGCTGCCGAGCCGGACCGGTTCGCCGCCGTGGGCCTGATGCCGATGCTCATCGCCGCCCATCTGCTCGGCGAGGCCGGCCAGCCGGTGGTGCGGCTCGACCTCGCCGACCTCACCGATGGCCCGGCGCCGACCGACTTCCTCACCGCCGAGATCACGTTCCTGCGGGCGCTGGCGCTGACCAGCCGGTACGAGACCGCGACACCCGCCGACCGGCCGGTGCTGCGCGCGGCGCTGCGGACGTTGGAGAGCCAGCTCGACCGGCTGGCCTCCGCCGGCAGCGAGCTGTTCCGGGCCCGTACCCTGCTGCTGGCCGCCGAACGGGCCCGGATCGCCGAGTACCGGCCGGCCGGCGCCGGGGACACCGACCCGGCCGAGCCGCCCTACCCGCGCGACCTGTACGGCCGGGCCATCAGCGCCGCCCGGGACAGCGGCTGCCTGTACCTGGAAGGGCTCGCGGCCGAACTGGGCGGCCGGCACGCGCTCGCCGGCGGCGACCGGGGCGAAGCCCTCGCGTACCTTCGTCGGGCCCGGTCGTGCTACCAGCGGTGGGGTGCGGCGGCGAAACTCGACCAGCTCGACGACCTGCTGATCACGACCAGCCCGACGCCGGCGGCCCCGTACCCGTCCGACCAGCTCGACCTGATCACGGTGGTCCACGCGTTCCAGGTGATCTCCAGCGAGCTGCGGCCCGACCGACTCGTCGCCAGGCTGTTGGACGTGCTCATCCGGCACTCCCAGGCCGACCGGGGCTACCTGCTCATCGCGGACGGGCCGGGGCTACGGCCGGCCGTCGAGGCGACGGTGGAGCGCGACCGCATCCGGATCAATGCCCACGTCGGCTGGCGACTGCACGACCGGGTACCGGTCCGGCTCGTCGAGCACGCCGGCCACACCGGGAAGGTACTGATCGGCGGGCCGGACGAGCTGACCGCGTTCGCCAGCGACCCGTACCTGGCGACGCACCGGCCCCGGTCGGTACTGTGCGCCCCGATCACGCGCCGCGGCCGCCTCCTTGCCGTGCTGTACCTGGAGAACCGCCTGCTACCGGCGGCGTTCACGCCGGCCTACCTGGACCTGGTGGAGATCTTGCGCCCGCAGGCCGCCCTCGCCCTGGAAAACGCCGTCACGGTGGCACCGGCCTGACGACGCCGTCCGCGTCCGGGCCGCCGCCGGCCGGCGTGCGGGCCACCGCGAACACCGACTGCCCGAACGGCGGCCGCCAACGTCGTTCCAGCACCCGGACGGTCGGCACCACGATCCGGTCGTACGTGCGCAGCAGTACGCCGTTGCGCGGGGTCATCCGCAGCAGCCGGCAGGCCAGGTACCAGTTGAGCAGGCCGACCGAGTTGATGTACTGGACCCGTTCGAGCCGCAGCCCGGCGTCGATCAGCGCGGCCGACATCGACCGGGTCGTGTAGCGCCGGAAGTGCCCGATCGACCGGTCGAACCGGCTCATCGCGGCCGGGAACGCCGGCACGATGGTCACCACCGCGCCGCCGGGCCGCACCATGCCGGCCACCGAACGCAGCGCCGCGACGTCATCGGAGATGTGCTCCAGCACGTTCAGCGACACCGCCGCGCTGTGCCCGGCGCGCTCCGCGGTCGGCAGGAACAGTGGACGGACCCGGACCCGCGGGTCGGTCGCGAACCGCTCGGTGAGCACCGCCAACCGGGACCCGTCGGCCTCCGTCACGGTGATCCGCGGTACCGAGGTCAGCCAACCGGCGGCGAAGTCGCCGATCCCGCTGCCCAGCTCGATCGGGTCGGCACCCAGGTACGGCCGGCAGAGTTCGGTCAGCCACCGCTGGTAGTTGACCGCGTCCGTCAGGGCTTCGAGCACCTGGGACTGCAGATGGGTGTCACCAGCGATCTCCGGCATCAGCGACAAGTCATTTCTGGGTACGGCTCTCTGGGTACGGCCGAGGTGGCCTTCCGGGGCGGACGGAGCACAACTTACCCCGTCGGCGCGTGTTGCCCGGCTCCGGTCGCGCCGGCATGATCACCGTGTGGACAGCCCACCCGGTGCCGAATCTGCCGGCCTGGCCGGCACCGAACCCGCGCTGATCGACCACGCCGCGGTCGACCGGCTCCGCGCGGAGCCGCTGGGCTGGCGGTACAAGGGGCTGCCGCCCGTCGCGGCGTCCGTCGAGGATCTGCTCGGCCGGCGGGTGCCGACGGACGGATTCACCTCTCCGGTCGCCACCCTGAGCGGGCCGGCGATGACCGCCAATCTCGACCGGTACGCCGCGTTCTGCGCCGGGCGCGGCCTGCTCTTCGCCCCGCACGTGAAGACCACCATGGCGCCTCAGCTTGCGGCCGCGCAGGCCCGGCGCGGTGCGTGGGCGTTCACCGTGGCCACCGTCGCGCAGGCCCGGGTACTGCGGGCGTTCGGCGCGACCCGCATCCTGCTCGCGCATGGGGTCGTGGACCCGGCGGGCGTCGAGTGGATATCACGGCAGCAGGGCGCGGCCGAGATTTGCTGCTGGGTCGACTCGGTCGAGGCGGTGGCCGTGCTGCGCGGCCGGGGCGTACCGGTCTTCGTGGAGCTGGGCCTGGCCGGCGGGCGTACCGGTGCCCGGGGCGTGACCGCGGCCGCGGCGGTGGCCCGCGAGGTGACGCGGACGCCGGGGGTACGGCTGGCCGGGGTCGCCGGCTACGAGGGCTCGTACGGCCATGACCGGTCCGACCGTGACGTGACGGCGGTACGCGGGCACCTGGCCGAACTGGTGCGCCTGGCGGACATCGTCGACGCACCGATCGTGACGGCGGGTGGTAGCGCGTACCCCGATCTGGTCGCCGAGGCGCTCGACCCCGCCCGCCGCCGGGTGGTGCTGCGCTCCGGCGCGTACGTGGCGCACGACGACGGGTTCTACGCCGGGGTGTCCCCGTTCCCGATGGAGCCGGCGCTGCGGATCTGGGCGACGGTGACCTCGACCCCCGAGCCGGGTCTCGCGTTCGCGAACTTCGGAAAGCGGGACGTCTCGTACGATCTGGGCCTTCCATCCCCGATCGAGGTACTGCGGAACGGATCGACGCATCCGGCCCGGCGACTGAGCGTGACCCAGTTGAATGATCAGCACGCGTACCTCTCCGACCCGGACGGTGAGCTTCGGGTCGGCGACTGGGTGGTGTGCGGCATCTCCCACCCCTGCACGATGTTCGAACGGTGGGGGGCTTTTGCGGTGATCGATTCCGAACACACGGTGATTGATGTGATCCGGACGCTGTTCTGACCATTCGGGCGGCCGGACACATACCGTTACAGTGACGTATCTCGATGACATCGCCGCAGGTCAAGACGCACATTTGAGGCTCGCGCGATCGGCCGAACTGCGTTATGTTCGGCATCGCTTACCACCGGTTCGGGGCGGGAACCGGCGAACACCCGGGCCCCGCCAGGGCTTCGGGTGACGTTGCTCCGACGTGCCAGCCCTCCCGCGGTCCGGCCGTGATGCCGGTGCCGCCCGACGTCGTACGGTGATATCACGTGTCGAAGTCCGATACCGAGCGGTTCTCCGTCGATCAGGCCGCCTATCCACCGGGTCGTATCCGACGCTTCCTCTACCACGGCCGTCGCCAGCAACAGCGGCTGCTGATACGGCACCGCACGGTCATAGCGCTGACCAGCGTCGCCGCTGCCGCGCTCGCGGTGATCCTCGTCGTCGCGGTGTGGCCGGCCCCGCAACGCAGGAATGCGGTACAGCCGGGGCTCCCGCGTTCGCCGGCCACACCCGCGCCAACCGCCCCCGCCGCCTCCCCGACACCCTCACCGAGCGCCGACCCGCCGACCGCCGGAGTACCGGGGCAGCCGCCGCTACCCGGCGCGGCGCGGCCCTCGACGCAGCCGCCGGCCGCCAGGCCGCCCCGGGCGACGCAGCCCGCACACGACATCACGCCGGTGGGTATCGAAGCGGAGTCCTCGTTCAACGAGCTTGCCGGCGCGGCCCGGATCCGGACCAGTCCGAACGCGTCGAACGAGCACACCATCACCGGCCTGGGTGTGGCCAGCGGTGAATTCGGCGCGCTCCGCATCACCGGGTTGAACGTGGCGGTACCCGGCACGTACACGCTGACCGTCTTCTACGTGGCCGAGGACGGCAACCGGCCGGCCCGGATCCGGGTCAACGGGGAGGTGCCGATCACGGTCACCTTCACCTCGACCGGCAATCGGGACACGATCGGCTCGCGCAGGTTACGGCTGGTCCTCAACCAGCGCGGCAACACCGTCACGTTCGACAACCGGACCGGCCGGGCACCAGACATCGACCGGGTGGTCCTGTCGAACTGAATCGGGCACGCGTCGTCAACCGACCGGGCCGCCGCCGGTGGCGGCCGACGTCCCGCAGTCGTGTCGAGGCCGGTCAGCCGGTCGGGCTGGGGATCGGACGACCGGACGGCAGCAGCGCCTCGCACGCCTTCATCGCGGCCGCGACCTTCGGATCGTTGCTGTCCAGCTGGCCGGGGCCGGCCGACATCGTGACACCGTGGTCGGACAGGCAGTTGCGGTACGCGGTGAACGCGCCGTTGCGGTTCTGCGGACCGCCGGACGGCCGCAGGGGGGCGCACGCCTGCATGGCCGCCTGCCAGGTCTGCGGGTCGACACCGGGCGGCGGCTGGTTACCGAAGCCGAAGCCACCCCCACGCGGAGCGCCGCTGGGCCGCGGCTGCCCGCTCGGGCGGGCGCTCGGCCGACCGCTGGGTCGGTTGGCGCGGGGGGCGTTGCTCGGCAGGGTCACACCGTTGCGGCGCAGGCAGTCGGTGTATGCCGCGAACGCCGCCTGACCACCGGCCGGCGAGCCCGGGGTACCGCCCGGGGCCGCCTTCGACGAACCGCCGCAGGCGGCCAACGCACCGGCGGTGGCGAACAGCACCACCAGCAGGGCTGTGACGCGCATTCGACCCATCAAAGTGACCGACCTCCGAATGGCCACCGGGCGGCGGCGTCGGTGTCATGGAAACGCCGGCGGCTCGGTGTTGCATGGAATCAACCTCGAAATCGGCTGGGAACTCGACGATGGCGTTTTGAGGTTCCTCCGAGGTGCGCCCTAGCGAATCGGGAGCAGGGCGGTCCAGACTCACCCACCATGAGACTTCGGGTACCCGCACGCCTGCGTACACGCGGTCCGGCACTGTGGTTGACCGTCGGCGTGGTGGCCCTGGCCGCTGCCGGCATCGCCGGCGTCGCCTACGCCAACCGGGCCAAGCCGAGTGTCCCCGTGCCCACCGTCGCGGTCGGGCGGGGCGTCGTCGCGCTCACCTCGTCGGCCGCCGGCACCGTGCAGGCCATCCGTACGCAGGGCCTGAGCTTCAGTACCGCCGGCACCGTGACCGAGGTCGACGTGAAGGCCGGCGACCAGGTGACCGCCGGGCAGGTACTGGCCCGCATCGACCCCGCCGCGGCGACCGACGAGGTCGCCAGCGCGCAGAGCAGCGTCGACTCGGCGGCCGACGCGCTGAACCGGGCGCAGCTCACGCCCGCCCCGGCGGCCGGGAACGCGGCGACGGGCTGCGGCAACGCCATCCAGGTCGCGCCGGCCGCGCTGACCGGGCGCCGGCCGACCCCGTCGGCCGAACCGGCCCCGTCCCCGTCGACGCCCTCGCCGTCACCGCTACCGTCGCCGACGCACTCACCGTCACCGTCACCGCCATCACCGTCGCCATCACCGTCGACGCCCTCGCCGTCCGCGTCGGGCTCGGCCAGACCACCGGGCGGCGGCCCGACCGGCCATCCGAGCACCACCCCGTCAGCCGGTACCGGCGGCCCGACCAGGGGCGGGACCGGCGGCGGCAATGGGCAGACCGGCGGGGCAGGCGGGGCGCCCGGGGCCGGCGCGGCACGCGGCCAGACCGGCGGAACCGGCAGCCAGACCGGCGGCCAGACCGGCGGGCGCGCCGGTACCGGATCATGCACCGGCGCTAC
Source organism: Micromonosporaceae bacterium (assembly GCA_032160285.1). Taxonomy (GTDB): domain Bacteria; phylum Actinomycetota; class Actinomycetes; order Mycobacteriales; family Micromonosporaceae; genus Planosporangium. Next base: position 11,097 of record JAVHWE010000365.1, read on the forward strand.
CGGCTCCGGCGCGACCGCGGGTGGCGCGGGCGCGGCCGGTGGTGGCCGGGCCAGCACCGGCGACAGCCTGATGTCGGCGCAGCAGCAGTTCACCAACGCGCAGCTCAGCCTGAAACTCGCCCAGGACAAGCTCGCCGGTACCGTCATCACGGCCCCGGCCAACGGTCGCGTCCTCTCCATCGGCGGTGCCGTCGGCGCCGACTCCAGCCCCGGCGGGGCCGGCTTCATCGTGCTGGGCGAACTCACGAACACCGCGGTCAAGGCCCAGTTCTCCGAGGCCGACGTGGCCCGGCTGGCCATCGGCCAGCCCGCCACGATCATCCTGCCGAACTCCGACGGTACGCAGATCAACGGCAAGGTGTCGCAGATCGACCCGGCCGGCACCACCTCCGGACGGCTGGTGCGCTACGGCGTGCTGGTCGCCTTCGACGCGGTACCCGACGATCTTCTGCTCGGTCAGGGCGCCAACGTCGCGGTGACCACCGCGTCCGCGACCGACGTGCTGTACGTGCCGACGGCGGCGGTCACCGGGGTCAGCAACGGCACCGGCACGGTGACCGTGCGGACCGGCGGGCATGACGAACGGCGCACCGTACGGGTGGGGCTGCGCGGCGACCAGTACACCGAGATCCGATCCGGCCTCAGCCAGGCTGACGAACTGCTAACTTCGGCTCCGCGGTAACACGGGCACAGCAGTTTCCCAGGCTGTTGTCAGCCACCGCAGAGGTCCTACCGATAGAACATCGGTGTGTCAGGTGCGAGGCAGGCGACAGTGACCAGGCAGCCCGGCCCCGAGTCCCCTTCGGGGGCGGGCCGGCTGCTCGTGGTCGACGACGAGGCCAACATCCGGGTACTGCTGTCGACGACCCTGCGGCTGACCGGCTTCGAGGTACGGGTGGCGGGCGGCGGCCACGAGGCGCTCGAGGTCGCCACCGAGTTCAGGCCCGATCTGGTCGTCCTCGACGTGATGCTGCCCGACCTGGACGGGTTCGAGGTGGCCACCCGGCTGCGGGCGACCGGCCAGCCGGTACCCGTGCTGTTCCTGACCGCGCGGGACGCGGTGGAGGACCGGATCTCGGGGCTGGTGGCCGGCGGCGACGACTATGTCACCAAGCCGTTCAGCCTGGAAGAGGTGGTGCTGCGGATCCGCGCGATCCTGCGGCGCAGCCGGATCGTACCGATCGATCCGGATGACGGCCGGCTGCGCTTCGCCGACCTGGAACTCGACGACTCCGCGCACGAGGTGCGGCGCGCGGGCAAGCTCGTGGACCTGTCCCCGACCGAGTTCAACCTGCTCAGATACCTGTTGACCAACGCCGGACGGGTGGTCAGCAAGGCACAGATCCTCGACCGGGTCTGGAACTACGACTTCGGCGGCGACGGGCGGATCGTCGAGTCGTACGTCTACTACCTCCGCCGCAAGATCGACAAAGCCGCGCCGCCGCTGATCCATACGGTTCGCGGCGTGGGGTACGCGCTGCGCCTGCCGCGCAACGACGATTCGTAAGGCAATGACCCCTCAATCGATGGTCCGTCGACTGATGACCCGGCGCCCGGTGATCCTGGGACCCGTGACCCGGCGACCGGTGACCCGGCGGCTGCGGCCGTGGCGGCATTGGACGCTGCGGCACCGGATGGTTGTCACCATCGCCGCGCTCGCCGCCGTCGCCCTGATCATGGCCGACTTCGCCGGCACCACGCTGCTCCGGTCGTACCTGGTCGGCCGCCTCGATGCGCAGCTGCGTGGCCAGAGCCGGGCGGTGTCCCGGGTGGTCGGGTTCAACGGCCAGCTCCCGCGCGGTTCCGCGGGACGCGGCCTGGCATTCGGCGGTCCGGACTCGCGGGTCTTCGTGTACAACGCGGCCGGCAACGTGATCTACACCTCGCAGACCACCGCCACCGACCGACCCCAACTCGGCTCGTTCGCCTCCATCACCTCGCACGCCAACGGCCGCGCGTACACCGTCGACGGCACGAGCAACACCTGGCGCGTCCAGGTCACCGCCATCGGGGGTGGCCGGCAGTACGCCGTGCACGCCCTGTCGATGCGCGAGGTCAACGCCACCGAGGACGGCCTGCTGCTCATCGACGTCGCGGTCACCGCCCTGGTACTGCTGTTGATCGCGATCGCGGCCGCGTCCGTGGTACGCATCGGGCTGCGCCCGCTGACCCGGATGGAGGAGATCGCCACCGAGATCGCCGGCGGCAACCTGTCGCGTCGGGTCACGGACGCCGATCCGCACACCGAGTCCGGCCGGCTCGGTACGGCGCTCAACGTGATGCTGGTACGCATCGAGGCCGCGCTCGCCGCCAGCAACGCCTCCGAGAAGCGGCTCCGGCAGTTTCTCGCCGACGCCTCACACGAGCTGCGTACTCCACTCACCTCGATCCAGGGCTTCGCCGAGCTGTACCGTCGCGGCGGCGCCCCGCCGGGACCGGCGCTCGACGAGGCGATGGGCCGGATCGAGGGCGAGGTGGGCCGGATGCGGCTGCTCGTCAACGACCTGTTGCTGCTGGCCCGCCTGGACGAGGAGCGCCCGCTCGACCGGCACCCGGTCGACCTGCTCGCGGTGGCCGCGGACACGGTACGCGACGCGCACGTCCGGGTACCGACCAGGTTTGTCCGGCTCACCGGGCTCGACGAGACCGCCGCGACCTTCGAGCCGGTCACCGTGGCCGGTGACGAGTCGCGGATCCGTCAGGTGGTGACAAACCTGGTCGCCAACGCGCTACAGCACACGCCCGAGAACTGCGCCGTCGTGGTACGGGTCGGAGCCACGGTCGGCGGAGCCGGGCCGGTCGGCGGAGCCGGGCCGGTTGCGGCGGTCGGTGCGCGGGTGCCCGCCGGTCAGCCGGTCGCGGTGGTGGAGGTCGCCGACGCGGGGCCGGGGATGAGCGCGGCCGACGCCGAGCACGTGTTCGAGCGGCTGTACCGGGCCGACCCGAGCCGAGCCCGTCGACATGGCGGGGCCGGGCTCGGCCTGGCCATCGTGGCGGCCATCGTGGCTGCCCACGGCGGGCGGGTGGAGCTGTACACGGCACCCGGCGAGGGTGCCAGGTTCCGGGTACTGCTGCCCGCCGACGCCGGGTATCCGACGATCGGGCCAGACATCTTCATCGAGTCCGAACCGGTTGTCCCCACCCCGGTCGCCTGATGCCGTGACCGGCTTGACCGCTACCACCGGTCCCGTAATCTCGGTGGCACGGTGAGGGCGGGGACACCGCGCTCCGGCCAAGATCGCGCCAAGACCGCCGGGCGGCGGGGTGGCGCGCGGATCAACTCCCAGCGAGTTCCGAGGTAACCCGCAACTCCCTTGGAGCGCTCACCGTCAGCATTCTCGGCATGCCCTTCTGGCGACGCATGCCGCGCATTCCGCGCCTGACCCTGCCCGCGTCGGCGCTGTCCCGGATCCGTCGACCGACGCTGGTGATCAACGCCATCCTGGTGGTACTCCTGCTGACCGGCGCGTTCCTGTCCTACCGGACGGTGGCCGTCGCCGACACGACGACTACGACATCGGGCCCGAACCGGGTCGTTACGGTCAGCCAGGGCCGGGTGACCTCGTCGGTGTCGGCCAGCGGTACGGTCCAGAGCGCCGCGACGGCCAACGCCAACTTCGTCACCGCCGGTACGGTGACCGAGATCGACGTCACGGTCGGCGACTCGGTCCGCGCCGGTCAGGTGCTGGCGAAGGTCAACGCCGCCGCCGCGCAGGACCAGTTGAACGCGGCGCAGGCCAACCTGACGTCGGCCCAGCAGAGCCTGGCCCGGGCGCAATCGGCCACGCCGGTCGACGCGGCGACCGTGGCTTCCGCCCAGGCACAGGTCACCAGCGCTCAGAACAGTGTCAACGCGGCGCAGCGGGCGCTGGACGGGACGACGCTCGTCGCGCCGGCCGCCGGCACGGTCGTGGCGGTCACCGGTACCGTCGGCGGCTCGTCGGGTGGCTCGGCCGCGAGCGGGTCCGGCTCCAGCGGCGGAGGCGGAACTGGCGGAACCGGAAACGGCTCGACCGCAAACGGGGCCGGCAATGGCGGGGCCGGTACCGGCGCGGCCGCGTCGGGCTCGTCGGGCTCCGGATCCACGACCGGCTTCGTCCAGCTCGCCGACCTGACCCGGATGCAGGTATCGGCCAACTTCGCCGAAGCCGACGCCACGAAGCTCAAGGTCGACCAGGTGGCGAATGTGACCTGGGCCGCGCTGTCGGGCGCCCGCGTGACCGGAAAGGTCGCGACCATCGCGCCCTCGGCGACCGTTGTGAACAACATCAACTCGTACCCGGTGACGGTCAGCCTGGATTCGATGCCGGCCGGTATCCGCATCGGCCAGACCGTGAGCGTCCTGGTCACCGCAGCGGAGTCGGCGCAGGACGCGATCCGGGTACCGGCGGCGGCCGTGCGTGGTACCGGTCAGGTGCACACCGTCAACGTGGTGGGCGCCGACAACAAGCAGCAGCTGCGCCGGGTCGAGGTCGGCGTCCAGGGCGACCAGTTCGTGGAGATCACCTCCGGCCTCGTTGTCGGCGACCGGGTCGCGTTGAACCTGCCGACCGCGACCGGCGGGGTCGGCGGGGCCGGCCGCGTCGGCGGCGGGTTCGGCGGCGGCCTCGGTGGTGGCGGCGGCTTCGGTGGCGCCGGTGGCGCCGGCGGCGCAGGCGGCGCAGGCGCTGGCGGCAACCGCGGCGGCACCAGGGGCGGCGGATGAGCGCCGGGGACCGGATCTGGATGAGGGCCGCGAACCAACCCGTCGCGACCCCTGAGCACTACGACCCGCCGACCACCGACACCCAGCCCGAACATCCGGTCCTCGACGTCCGGAGCGTGACCAAGCTGTACGGGGAGGGCGAGACGCTGGTCCGCGCGCTGCGCGGGGTGAGCATGACGATCGAGCGCGGCGACTACGTGGCGATCATGGGCGCGTCGGGCTCGGGCAAGTCGACCCTGATGAACATCCTCGGCTGCCTGGACGTCCCCACCTCCGGCCAGTACCTGCTCGACGGGGTGGACGTGAGCCGGCTCGACGACCGGCGGCTGGCCCTGGTCCGCAACCGACGGATCGGGTTCGTGTTCCAATCGTTCAATCTGATCCCGCGTACCAGCGCGGTGGCCAACGTCGAGCTGCCGCTCGCGTACGCCGGAATGAAGGGCGCCGACCGGCGACGCCGCGCCCTCGCCGCGCTGTCCATGGTCGGCCTCGCCGACCGCGCCGATCACGAGCCGAATCAGCTGTCCGGCGGCCAGCAGCAGCGGGTCGCGGTGGCCCGGGCGCTGGTGACCGCGCCGGCCCTGGTCCTCGCCGACGAGCCGACCGGGAATCTGGACACCCGATCGACCGCGGACGTGATGTCGGTACTCGACCGGCTCAACCAGTCCGGCCGGACGATCGTGCTGATCACCCACGAGCACGATGTCGCCGTGCACACCCGGCGGCTGATCCGGCTGGTCGACGGGCGGGTGGTGCAGGACGAGCGGCAGCGGCCCCTCCTCGGGCAACACCCCGAGACGGTACCGGCGTGATCACGACGAGGGGACGGGGCGGCGATGGGCGCCATTGAGACGATCCGGTCGGCCATCCGCGGGGTGACGGCCAACAAGCTGCGCTCCGGCCTGACCGTACTGGGCATTCTGATCGGTGTCGCGGCGGTGATCCTACTGGTCGCCGTCGGCAACGGCTCGGCCAAGGCGGTACAGGCCAGCATCGAACGGCTCGGTACCAACACGCTGACGGTGACCAGTGGTGGGGTCCGGGCCGGCGGCGCGGTGCAGATCCAGAACACGTCGTTGACGTCCGATCTCGTCGACGCGTTGAGCAACGCCGACGCCGCACCGGACGTGAAGAGCGTCTCGCCGGTGGTGACCGGGTCGCAGACGGCCACCTTCGACGGCGTCGACCAGTCCATCGGCCAGTTCGTCGGTACCGTGCCCGCCTACCTGCCCGCGTCCAACACCGCGGTGGCCCGGGGCGCGTCGTTCACCAGCGACGACGTGAAGGAGGGCCGACGGGTCGTGGTGCTCGGCACGACGGCGGCGACGGGCCTGTTCGCCGGCGCGGATCCGATCGGCCAGCAGATCACGATCACCGGGACGCTGTTCACGGTGGTCGGCGTGCTCGCCGACAAGGGCGGCGCGGGCTTCAACGACCCCAACGACATCGCGATCGCCCCGGTGACCGCGGTCCAGGAGGCGCTGACCGGTTACGGACCGCTCAACCAACTTCTGGTACAGGCGACCGGCCCCGATCGCGTCGACGCGGCACAGGCGGAGGTGACCGCGATCCTCAACCAGAAGCTGCACGTCACCAACCCCGCCAACGAGCCGTTCCGGATCTTCAACCAGTCGCAGTTGCTGGCCGCGCGGACCGACACCGCGAAGACCTTCACCGTGCTGCTCGGCGCGGTGGCCGCGATCAGCCTGCTGGTCGGCGGGATCGGCATCACCAACATCATGATGGTGACCGTCACCGAACGGACCCGCGAAATCGGCATCCGCAAGGCCCTCGGCGCCCCGAAACGTACCGTCCTCACCCAGTTCCTGGTGGAGGCCACGGTACTGAGTGTCATCGGCGGCCTGATCGGCGTGCTGGCGGCGATCATCGGCAGCCAGTTCACGATCGTCGGCATCAAGCCGGTGATCGTCCCCAGTTCGGTTGTGCTGGCGCTCGGCGTCTCGGTCGCGATCGGGCTCTTCTTCGGCAGCTATCCGGCCAGTCGCGCGGCCGGGCTGCGGCCCATCGAGGCACTCCGCTATGAGTGAGGACTTCATGAACCCACGCGGACCACACTCCGACTATGACGCCGGCAGCACAGCCGAGCTGGCCGCGATCGACGCGGGCACGGCCAACGGTTCGGCCGGGTACGGAAGCGGCGACGGCGCGACCATGTTCGACCGCTCGCCGGCGGGTGCCGACATTGTCGCGTTCACCGACGACGTCGACCTCGCCGAGGACCCGTTCGCCGACGACCTGAGCGAGCAGCTCGCCGCGCGGGCACCCCGCCGCTACACGACGCGGACCACCGTCCTCCTGGCCGGGCTGGTGCTGCTGGCCGGCGGCTTCCTGGCCGGTGCGCAGGTACAGAAGAACTTCGGCACCCCGGCCAGCGCGGCGACCAACGGCGCGGCGACCAACCCGTTCGCCGCCGGCGGGTTCGCCGGTCGCGGCGGGGGCGGCGGGGCCGGCGGGGCCGGGGCGACCGGCACCGGTGGCCAGACCGGCCAGGCCGGCACGGCGGCGGGCGCGGGCGCCGCCGTCACCACCGGCACGGTCAAGCTGGTCGACGGGGCCACCGTCTACGTGCAGACCGCCGACGGGAACCTGGTGACGGTGCGGACCAACGCCACCACCGCGGTACGGATCGCGCAGAACGGGGCGCTGACCGACCTCGTCCCCGGTGCCACGGTCAGCGTCGAGGGTCCGGCCGATGCCACCGGTACGGTGACCGCGACGAAGGTAACCAAGGGCAATTAGCGATGCGCGTCCTGGTGGTCGACGACGAGCCCGGCGTACGGGAATCGGTGTCGGGCGCCCTGCGGTTCGCCGGGTACGAGGTGTCGGTGGCCGAGAACGGGATCGCCGCGCTCGAGCTGGTACGCCTGGACCAGCCGGACGCGATCGTGCTGGACATGTCGATGCCCCGGATGGACGGCCTGGAGACCTGCCGGACGCTGCGCGCCGAGGGTCACCGGCTGCCGGTACTGATGCTGAGCGCCCGGGACGGCGAGCCCGACCGGGTGGCCGGCCTACGCGCGGGGGCCGACGACTACCTGGTCAAGCCGTTCGGGCTGCCCGAGCTGCTCGACCGGCTGGGCATGCTGATCCGCCGCCCGCCGGTCGACGGCCTGGGGCTGCGGCCGGCCGGCCGGGTCCTCATCCGGGACTCCGCCGAGGTGGCGCTGAGCCCAACGGAGTATCGGATCGCCACGGCCTTTCTCGACCATCCGACCCAGTCGTTGAGCCGTGCGGCGCTGTTCGAGCACGTGTGGGGCTACGACTTCGGTGGCGGCTCGCCGATCCTCGATCCGTACCTGACGTCGCTGGACCGCAAGCTCGCGCAGCTGGGCTGCCGGCTGCTGTCCACACCGGACGGTTACCTGCTGACCCGACCCGCCCCCGCTAACTGAAAGGGGTGTGCGGGCGCTCGACGGGCACCCCGTCGAGGTACAGGTCGACCCGCTCGTTGTAGAAGCAGGCCAGGCCGGCGACCTTCTGGCTCTCCGGTAGCGGAGTGCGGTAGATCCAGATCAGGTCCTCGTACAGGTTGTCGTTGACCTGCATCGACCAGTACGCGGCGGTCCCCTTGTACGGGCATTGGGTCTGGGTGTTCGACCCCCGGAGCAGGTCGCGGCGGACGTCGGACAGGGGCAGGTAGTACCTCGGCGGCAGGCCGGTCTCGAACAGGATCCGCGGCGACACGGACTCGGCGACGGTCACCCCGTCCACCTCGACCCGGACGTGGCGACTGCTGGCCAGGATGTCGACGCGGGTGTACGGCGAGCGGGGGTGGACATAGATCGGCTCGTCCTCCTCCAGCCACTCCTCCATCGCGTCGAAGTCCAGGCGTACCGTGTCGCGCAGTTCCTCGATCGGCGACTCCGGATACCGGCGAGCCGCACCGGCCGCCTTGCCCCGCGTGACGACCACGTCGAGCACCTCGGCGTCGCCCCGGCTGGGTGAGTGTTCGGTGCCACCGGTCGGGACGAGAGACGCGTGGATGTCCGCCGCCGGAATGTAATACGCCGGGAAGTACGGAGTCTCCCAGACCAGCAGCGGTTGGGTGGTATCGGCGACCAACTCACCGCCGAGATAGGCCCGTACCCGTTTCTGGCCGTGCTCGACCCGGATGCGTCCCCGGGCGCTCGTTTGGGTCATGCCGCCACGCTACAACGATCGGCGCCGTTGCCGGGTCAGCTCAGGATCACCGTCAGCGCGGCGGCGAAGGCCAGGTAGAACAGCACCGCCACGGCGAGTCGGGCCCGGGTGATCCGGGTGCGCAGGGCCCACAGCAGGTATCCGATCGCGGCCATCGTGACGACGCCGGACGCGATCAGCGGCGCGTCGAAGCGCCAGGGCGTGAACAGCAGGCCGAGGCCGCTCGGTACGGTCGCCTGGATCATCATCGAACCGCTGATGTTCGCCAGCGCCAGGCTGGTCTTGCCCTGCCGGACCCAGATCAGCGCGTTGAGTGTCTCGGGCAGTTCGGTGGCGATCGGCGACAGCAGCAACGCCGTGACGGTCGCGGGCAGCCCGATCGCCGGCCCGACCGTGCCGAGCGAGTGCACAAAGACCTGTGACGCGATGAAGATCACCGCGAGGCTGGCGAGGGTCTGTGCGACGACCGCCCAGGACGCCGGTACCGGCCGCCTCGGTTGGATCCGCAGCGGGGCGAGCCCCTCGTCGTCGCCGGTGTGGTCGGCCGCCCGTCCGGCGCTGACCTCGCGCCAGAAGTACACCCCGTAGACGGCGAAGAAGATCAGTCCGAGCCACGATTTTCCAGCGAACACGACCAGGCCGAGACCGACCTTGACCACGAAAATGGCCAGGAACCACACCTGATCGCGGCGCAGCCGGCGGCCGTCGCCGTACTCTGCCGGTGCGGGCTCACGACGCTGTCCGAGCAGGGCCAGGCCGACCACCGCGTACGCGATCGTGGCCAGCGCGAGGGGGCCGCCCATGGCCGCGCCCACCCCGATGTCGCGTTCGACCCCGGTACGGCCGAAAACAACCGCGACGAAGGTGACGACGCTCTCGGGCAGCGCGGTGCCGATCGCGGCCAGGATCGTACCGACCGCGAGCGGGCCGAGCCGTAACCGCTGCCCCAGCCACTCGACGGCATTGACGAACCACTCGCAGGCGAGATAGATCGCCACCGCGGATCCGACCAGGAGCAGTACAGCGATCACGGAACATGCTAACCAGGCGGGCACCCCGGCGCCGGCGACACCCGCACAGCCGCCGGACCGCCCGGTACACAGTGGATCACCGGACCCGTCGTCGGCGCGGCCCATCCGCAGGCCCGGACGCTCCGAATGCCCACCGGCGGGGCCCCGCCGCGGGCGCAGAGGGGTAGGCGGAGTGCATACCACCGGTCGCGGTGCCCTCACCGGCATCCTCGCGGCCGGCGCGGCCCTCGGCGCGGCCCATCTCGCCGCCGCCGCCGTGGGTTCGACGGCCGACCCCGTGCTCAGCGTCGGCGGCACCGCCGTGGATGCGGCGCCGACGCCGGTCAAGGAGTTCGCGATCCGCGCCTTCGGTGCCCACGACAAGCTGATCCTGCTGGTCGGTATCGGGGTCGTGCTGGCCGTCCTCGCCGCGGCCGTCGGCGTGCTGGCCGGCCACCGTCGGCGGGCCGGCCTGGTCGCCGCCGCCGCAGTCGGGGGCGTCGGCGTGGTGACCGCGCTGATCCGCCCGGCCGCCAGCACCCGCGACGCGGTACCCGGACTGGTGGCCGCCGCCATCGCCGTCGCCACCCTCCGGGCGCTGACCCGACGGTGGCCGCTCACCCGACGGTGGCCGCTCACCCGACGGTGGCCGCTCACCCGACGGTGGCCGCTGACCCGACGGTGGCCGCTGACCCGACGGTGGCCGCTCATCCGACGGCAGGATTCCGCCGAATCGAACAGCTTGTCGCGGCGGCGGTTTCTGGTGACGGCG
>JAVHWE010000105.1:0-3823 GCA_032160285.1 Micromonosporaceae bacterium
CCGACCGGCCCCGCCCGCCACGGCACGGTACCGGTCGGGATCCGCGCCCCGTGGTGCGCGACCAGGACGATCCACCGCGTCGGCCACGACGCCAGCCAGGCGGCCGTTGACGCGCCGGCCGGCCAGACCGGCGACATCAGCGCCGCGGCCACGCCGAGCATCGTGGCCGGTGCCACCGCCGGTACCGCGAGCAGATTGGCCGGCACCGTCACCAGACCGACGGTGCCCGCGATGCCGGCTATGACCGGCGCGCAGGCCAGTTGCGCGGCGGCGGGAACGGCGATCGCCTCGGCCAGCCCGGCCGGCACCCGGCGTCGACGCAGCGCGTCCCGCCAACCCGGGGCCACCAGCAGCAGACCCGCGGTGGCCAGCACGGACAGTGCGAACCCGGCGGCCCCGGCGAGCTCCGGATCCGCCGCGACCAGGACCACCACCACCGCCGCGAGCCCGGGTAGCGCCGACCGTGGCCGGCCACTCGCCAACGCGACCAGGGCCAGGCCACCCATGGCCGCCGCGCGCAGCACACTGGGTGACGGCCGTACCAGGATCACGAAGCCGATCAGCGCGAGCAGGCTCGCGGCGGCGGCCAGCCGCGGGCCGGCCCGGCACCACCGGGCCAGGCCGAGGACGAAGCCGAGCACGATCGCCACGTTCGATCCGCTCACCGCAAGCAGATGCGTCATGCCGGTGGCCCGGAAGTCGTCGGCGAGCGCCGGATCCAACCGGGTGGTATCCCCGACAACCAGGCCGGGTAGCAGGCCCCGGGGCTCGACCGGCAGCTGCGCGCACGACCGCTGGAGGCCGACGCGGAGCCGCCCGGCGGCCCGCTGGGCCCACGACGGCCGGCCGATCAGCTCCGGCGTACCGGTCGTGGACAGCACCGCTGCGCGCAGATCACCACCGCGCGGTGCGCCGACCCGAGCGTCGGCCACCACCCGCTGCCCAGGCAGCACGCGCAGCCAGCTCTCATCGGTACCGAGCACGAGTACCCGTACCGACATCCGCAGCGGCGGCCGGTCGGTCACCGTCAGCCTGGTCAGCCTGGCAGCCAACGCGAGCTGCGCCGGGCGGCCGGCGACGCCTCGGGTCGGATGCGGGTCGTCGGTGACGACCAGTTCGGCGCGCACCACGGCCCGGTCACCGGTCAGCGTGGTGAGCGGACGCGCGTCCCGGACGGCGACCCGGACCGCGGTGGCGCCGGCCCCCGCGAACACGCCGATCAACACGCTGACGACGATCCACCGGACGCCGACGGACGGCCGGCCCCGGCCGCCCGCGGCCACCCCACCGAACAGCCCCGAACCCAGGACCGCGAGGGCGGCCGCCAGCCCGGCCACGGCGAGGCCGGTCCGTGCTGACAGGTACAGGCAGGCCAGTGCGGCGAGCCAGGTACCAGCGGCCACGCCGGCGAGCCGCAGGTCCGGGTACCCCCGCTCGGTCACCGGGTGACCAGCGGCTTGAGCTGGGCGAACCGGGCGGCGCCGACGCCGTCGACCTGGCGCAGCTCGTCCACCGACCGGAACTGGCCGTGCCGGTTCCGGTAGTCGACGATGTGCTGGGCGAGTACCGGCCCGATTCCGGGCAGCGCCTCCAACTGGCTCGCGGTCGCGGTGTTGAGGTTGACCAGGCCGGCCGGCCCACCGCCCGGGGCGGGCACCGCGGCGGTACCGTCCGGGCCGGTCGCCACGCCGGGCGGCGGGGTGACGCCGACCGCGACCAGTTCCCCGTCGACGAGCTTGCGGGCGAGGTTGACGAACGACAGGTCGGTGCCGGCCGTGACGCCGCCGGCCGCCTCTATCGCGTCCGCCACCCGCGCGCCCGTCGGCAGCCGAACCAGGCCCGGGTGGCTCACCCGACCGGTCACGGCGACCACGACGGTCCCGGCCTGACCGGCCGACGCATCCGCCGGCGCCGGCTGCGGCAACGGCAACGAACCCGTCGACGCCGGGGACGACGCCGGGAGGGTATCTACCTGAGGCCGGGATCGCCAGGCGAGGCCGGCGGCGACGACTACCCCGATCAGCGCGACCAACACCAGCGCCCGGACACCGCGTCGTCCCGGGTCAAACGCGCCCAACAACCCGGGCAACCCCACCAACGGCGCGGCCCCACCACCGCCGGACAGCCCGGCCCCACCTCCGGACAGCCCGGCCCCACCGCCGGACAGCCGGGATGGCGGGGCACCATCGGATAATCCGGATGGTCGGGCGCCATCGGAGGACGCGCCGGGCCGTGCGGGATCATCGATCTCCGGCGGGCCGACACCATCGTCCAGCTCCGGCAGTCCGACGACGCGGACGAACCGCTCCCGGGCTTCGACGTCGGTGGGGGTCTCGCGGCGCACGGCGAACATGCGCGGAAAGCTACGGCGCGGACGGCCGGCCCGGCCTGGCCCGGCATCGATGCTGTGGACAGCGAGGGCAGCTGTGGAAAAGCAGCGACGATGACTCGGGATGTGCTACAGGCGGTGCACCACGACACCCGCCAGACCCGGTCCGACGTGCGCGGCGACGGCGCCGCCAACCTCGGTCGTGTACGCGGTCCGCAGCCGCTCACCCAGGCGCGCTACCAGCGACCGGTGTAGCGCGCCGGCGCGTTCGGTGGCGACGAGGTGGTGTACCGCGATGTCCACCCGGGAGTCGCCGGCCGCGTCGACGGCGAGTTCGACCAGCCGGTCCAGCGCGCGGCTGGCCGTCCGTACCTTCTCGCTGACCTCGATCGCGCCGTCGGCGACGCGCAGGATGGGTTTGACCGACAGGGCCGTACCGAGCAGCGCCGACGCGGTCCCGATCCGGCCGCCCCGGCGGAGGAACTCCAACGTATCGACGTAGAACAGGGTCGTGGTGCGCCCGACGGCGGCGATCGCCGCCTCGCGTACCAGGGTGAGGGTGGCATCGGACGCCCCGGCCGCGGTCGCGGCGGCCAGCGCCGGGAAGCCCAGCCCCATCCCGGTCGAACCGGAGTCGACCACCTCGACACGCCCGCCGAACCGCTCGGCGGCGAGGCCGGCCGCCTGGTACGTTCCGGAGAGCTTGGCCGACAGGTGAACCGAGACCACACCGGTCACCCCGGCGTCGAAGAGCTGCTGATACGCCCGGATGAACGCGCTCGGAGCGGGCCGCGAGGTGGTGACCGGGGTACGCCGGACGCCCAGTGCCTTCGCCACGTCGGCCGGCGTGACGTCAACGCCCTCCAGCCCCGGCTCGCCGGCGATGACCACGGTGAGCGCGATGATGGTGAGCCCGAACCGGGTGACGAGCGCGTCCGGCAGGTACGCCGTGCTGTCGGTGACCACGGCGATGCGCTCAGGTGTGCCGGTCATGCCGGCACGGTAGCGGATCAGCCGACCGCCGGGAACGTACTCACATCAGACGGGCCTGGCTGATCTGGAACGGCTGGCCCTGCATGCAGTAGCTCATGATGCCCTTGACGACGTGGCCGGTGACCACCACGTTGCTGCCGGCCTTGACGATGTTCGCGTCGCCGCCCATGAGCTGATAGGTCGAACCATTGGTGCGCAGGATCAGGCAGTGCGCCTCGACACCGGTCTCGATCTGGCCGGTCAGGGTGATGTCGCCGGTCGGCGGCGAGGTGGCGCCGGCCCCGGGCGACGACGGCGACGCGCCCGCCGAGGAGGACGGGGCTGGCGTGGACCCGTCGCTCGCGCTGGGCCCAGGTGAGCCGGGCACGCCGCTACCTGCCGCGGATGGGGTCTGTGCGCCCCCGGCACAGCCGGTGATCAGGCCAAGGGCGAGCATCCAGACGAGCGATCCGACGACGGTCAACTGACGGGGTGCCATGACTCTCGGACGCTTCCCTTCAC